>JAZRXC010000036.1:0-23367 GCA_045600025.1 Lachnospiraceae bacterium | reverse complement strand
AACGCCGGAACAATCGAAAACCAGGGCAAACCGCTTGCTAAAGACGGTATCGTGCGTATCAATGACATAAACGCAAGCTCCGTTGTGCTTAGTTGCACCTCGGACTATGTCGAATTCGGCGAGTTCCTTGTTTTCTATGAGAAGAATGATACTTTGGCTTCCGTTTTTTCGGGCGGAACACTTTGGATTATTATCGGAGTTGCGGCTGCGGCTGTTGCGGCGGCAGTTGTGATTGTTGTTGTGAAAAAGAAGAAACCCGCCACGGCAAGTGGTGCGACGGATACCAAAACCAATGAGGACGAATGATTAAAGGAGAAGTAAGAACAGTGAAAAAAATTATCAGTTTGACAATTTGCTTTCTTTTGGTATTTACCCTTTGTATGCCCGTATTTGCGGATGAGAAAGAACCGACTGAACTTGAGATAAGTGATGAAGGCGGCGGGATAATTTCGGTCTCTGAAGGCGATAATTATATCATCAGCAGTGGAGATTATTACATAGATGCTATCAGTGTTAACGGAGGCACATTAACCATTGGCAAGGATGCGAGGATTGAAGTTGATAAGGATTTAGCTAATACTGACGGAAAGATTATTATTCATGGCATCCTTAACTTCAGAGGAGAGAATTTTGATAACTGCGGAGAGATACACGTAGGTTGTGTCGGAATGTTAAGGGGACTTATTAAAGAAAACGGAACGATAATAAATGACGGACATGTCATTGTTGATGATGCCTGCACTGTCTGTGGGGCAAAAGGCTGCGAACTAAGAAATTCGGCACACACTTGGAACAACGGTGTATGTACAGTATGCGGTAAAGAATGCACTAACAGTTTTCACAGTGGTGAATATAAATGTCCCGACTGCGGACTGGAGTTTGATGCCACTGCCGGACATACACACATCCTCGGCTCCGTCTTCTCGGGCGGCAGTCTGACTGCCATCGTCGGAATTGCAGCAGCGATAATCTTCGGATGCGGCGGATTCGTCCTCGGCAGAAAAAACAAGCCTGCCATGGCTGATGGTTCAGCAGCCCCGAAAACAGAAGAGGAAGATAAAGAATGACTACCACAGAGCAAATTTATGCTTTAACATATGAGATTGTGCCGCTTTCGATATCGCTTATCGGATTTATTATCGGCATGGTCAACATTCTGAAAAAGAAAGCGCCGTTTTATTTCACGCTGATTGTATTAGCCGTCGGATGTTTTGTCCTTGAACAGGTATCCCTTGCAGTAAACACCGTATGCGAAGTTTATGACGATGTATGGGTGGGTTCACTCGGTGTGTTAGGATGCAACCTCTTTCTGCTTTCCGCAAACTACGGGGCACTTGACAAAGTCGTTGACGAAACCGGTCTGTCGGGCGGTAAAAAACTGCTGTCGCTGATCGCTCCTGCTGCTTTGACGATTGCAACGGTTATTATCTTCTTTATATGGAAAGATCGCGATATGCTGAGTGCGGTCGTATTCACACTTATTCTGGTACCGGCAATACCGACATCTTACTATAATGTCAAGCATTTACTCTTGCCGGCGGATGACCTCGGACTTTTGAAAGCCGTAAAGAGATGCGATATCATGTCGCTTATTTTCTTCATTATGGCAGTTATTTATTTGTATATTATTCAGTTCGATGCCATTCCCCCGATTATCATCGCAGCTATTTTGCTTGCGTCAACGATACTCGGAATTGCACTTGCGGCAGTAAAGGGGGTAAGGCAATGGAAAATCTGAATCTGATTCTCTTTATCAGCTTTGCCGCCCCGCTTCTGATGACGTTTTTTATCAGCAAGGGCAAATTAAGGACCGGACTGGTGTTCTTGTTTATCGGTATGCTCGTGTGCCTTTTCTGCGGCGAGCTTAATACGATCATCCTTCATTTGTCGCCTTATAGTATGCGGTATTTCACATCGAACTTCACACCGCTCTTTGAGGAAATCTTTAAGGCGTTGCCAATCCTGTTTTATGCATTCGTGTTCAATCCCAAAAAGAAAACGCTGCTGGAATGCTCCATTCTTGTAGGTGTTGGATTTGCGGTTTTGGAAAATGCATTTATCCTCGGAAGCGCAGCAGGGAGCGTATCCATAGGGTTAGCTCTGATTCGTGGCTTTGGTGCCGGCATGATGCACGGTATCTGCACACTGAATGTAGGCTACGGTATGACGTTCGTACATACAAAACGCAAACTGTTTTACACCGGAACAATCGCACTATTAACGGTGTCTATCATCTATCACGGAATCTACAATACGCTTGTACAGTCAAAGTATCAGATTGCCGGATTCTTACTGCCCGTACTGACATTTATTCCTGTAGTGATTTTACTGAGAAGAGCTGAAAAGGAATAGAATGCTATTGATTATTTCTTTCAAAAATGCCGCCTTTAAGGGCGGCATTTTTAGTCAAAAAATTAAAAAAATATAAACTCGCTATTGACAATATAGTTAAAGTAGTATACAATATTGTAAAATTAATAAAAATAATAAACAAAAGGTCTTTTCGATTCTTATGAGGGAACAATCAAAAGAGATCATTAATGCTATTCAAGGGGGACTGGTAGTATCTTGTCAGGCCCTTGAAAATGAGCCGCTACATTCATCTTTTATAATGGGGCGCATGGCGCTTGCAGCATCGCAAGGTGGTGCAGTTGCCATACGCTCCAATTCAGTTTCCGACATAACTGAAATCAAAAAAAATGTAGACCTGCCCATTATCGGAATCATAAAAGTTGATTACGAGGATAGCGAAGTTTACATAACTCCGACCATGAAGGAAGTCGATGAACTTATGCAGGCCGGGCCGGATATCATAGCACTTGATGCAACGGACAGAATACGGCCGCAAGGTCTGACGCTCGATGAGTTATTTGCTGCGATAAAAGAAAAGTATCCCGAGCAGCTTCTTATGGCTGATTGTTCTACGATCGAAGAAGCATTGCATGCAGATAAACTCGGATTTGATTTTATCGGAACCACAATGGTCGGTTACACAGAGGCAAGTAAAGAAGACAAGATAGACGCTGACGATTTTTATATTCTTCGCGAAATCATTTCCAAGGCTTCGCATAAGGTTATATGCGAAGGCAATATTGACACTCCCGAAAAAGCAGCGCATGTGCTGGAGCTCGGCGCACACTGCGTAGTAGTGGGAGGAGCCATTACGAGACCGCAACTCATTACCAAAAAATTTACGAATAAAATAAATGAGTTAAAAAAGGAGAGTTTATGAAAACAGGAATTAATGTTGGAATAGCCGGATTAGGCTTGATGGGTGAAAGGCATGTAGCTGTATATGACAAGATGCCCGTAGTGAATGTATACGCAGTATGCGATACACAAAAAGAGCGTGCAGAAGCACTCGCGGAAAAATATTCTGCAAAATGCTACACCGACATTGAAGAGATGATAAAAGATCCGGAGCTGGATGCTGTAGATATCGTACTTCCGGACAGATTACATAGAGACGCTATTCTTCTTGCAGCAAAGTACGGCAAACACATTATGGTTGAGAAACCTATGGCTTCAACTGTAGAAGATGCACAGATTATTGCTGACGCTCTTAAGGGCTACGACAAGACATTCATGATTGGTCAGATTCTTCGCTTTGATGCGAGATACGGAATGGCTAAACAGGCGCTGCTTGACGGCAAGATCGGCAAACCGGTTTCGGTTTATGCAAGACGTAACAGCCCGGTTACAGGACCTAAGCATTACAATGGTACAACAGACCTGATCCCTCACGTAATGGTACATGATATCGATGCAATCCAGTGGATCCTCGGCGAGAAGATTAAGACCGTATATGCAAAGGCATCGGATAATGTGCTTCATGAGAGCAATATGCTCGACTGCGTTCAGTGCATGTTCACAACCGAGTCAGGATTATTCGGACAGATTGAAGCATGCTGGATTCTTCCCGAAGCATCACCTACGAGCATTGACGATCAGCTTGAAATAATCGGAACCGATTCAGTTATTTACACACAGAATTGCGGAAATGGTTACATGCTTCTTGATGCAAATAAAGCAGATGCAATTGATTCAAGACATTGGCCTGAGTTCAACGGCGGCATCGCAGGAGCACTGTATGAAGAGCTGACTGAGTTCGTAAGATGCGCAGAAGGAAGCCGCAAGTCCATGATATCAGCTGATGACGGTTTGTACTTAATCAAGGTTGTCAGCGCAATCGAAAAATCAGTTAAAGAGCATAGAGAAGTAACAGTCGAATAATAAGGAGATTTTATGAAGGTAAGGATAGGAATTGATGTAGGCGGTACTTTTACAGATGCGGTAGCTGTTTCAAATGAAACCTATGAAGTTATCGGAACAGTAAAGGTGCCCACAACCCATGATGACCCGCACGGAGTAGCGGCGGGAATCATTCAGGCCCTGCACCATGTCATCAATGAATACAACATCAATGTTGATGACGTATGCTTTATAGCGCATGGTACAACACAGGCAACGAATGCACTTCTGGAAGGTGACGTAGCGAAAGTAGGTATCGTTACGCTCGGAACAGGCCTTGAAGGCACCAAGTCAAAGAGCGATACGAATGTAGGCGACATTGAACTTGCTCCCGGTAAGTTTTTGTGCACTGCAAATGCATACGCCGATACGCAGCCTTCAGAAATAGACAATCAAATTCGTGCAGCGCTTGAGGATCTCAAGAATCAGCAGTGCGAAGCTTTTGTAGCATCTGAGGCATTCAGCGTAGATAGGCCTGAGAATGAAGAAAAAGTAATGGCACTTTGCTCTGAGCAGGGAGTACCCGCTACGGCAACAAACCATATTTCCAAGCTGTACGGCCTTAGAGTAAGAACCAGAACAGCAGTAGTAAATGCAAGTATTCTTCCTAAGATGCTGGATGCAGCCAATATGACAGAGACCAGTATCAAAGACGCCGGTATAAAATCTCCGCTTATGATTATGAGATGCGACGGCGGCGTTATGACGGTTGATGAAGTAAGAAAGCGTCCTATTCTGACAACGCTGTCGGGTCCCGCTGCAGGCGTAGCCGGAGCACTTATGTATGAGAAGCTTACTGATGGACTTTTCTTCGAGGTAGGCGGAACAAGTACTGATATTTCCTGCGTTAAGGATGGCAAGGTTGTTGTCAGATATGCCGAGGTCGGAGGACATAAGACATATCTCAACTCACTTGATGTACGTACAGTCGGCATCGGCGGCGGCAGCATGATTCAGATTGAAAACGGTAAAGCTGTCAGCACCGGTCCCAGAAGCGCACATATTGCCGGACTCGGATACGAAGTTTACACAGATGCAGAAAACATTGTAGACCCCGTACTTAAGACCATTTGCCCCAAGAAGGGTGACCCGGAATACGGCTATGTTGAATGTTCAAACGGCAAGAAATTCGCGCTCACACTTGCAGGCGCAGCTAATATCTGCGGTTACGCAAAAGGCGATGATTACGCAGCAGGTAATGCAGAAGCAGCCAAGAAAGCGTGGAAGCCTCTTGCTGACAATATGGGATGCACCGTTGAGGAAGCTGCGAAGAAGGCAATGGATTTCGCAGCAGATAAGAACAGCGCAGTAGCAAAGTCACTGCTTGCTGATTACAACATGGATCCCAGAACTACAGTATTCGTAGGTGGCGGCGGCGGAGCTTCAACAGCAGTGCCTTATCTTGCTGAGCGCATGGGACACAAGTTCAGAATTGCCAAGAATGCTCCCGTTATTTCAACTATCGGTGTTGCCCTTGCAATGGTAAGAGATATGGTTGAGAGAACCATTCTTAATCCTACGGAGCAGGATATCCTCGAAGTAAGAAGAGAGGCAGAGCTCCTTGTTCTTAAAGCAGGCGCAAATCCCGAATCAATTGAAGTATCCGTTGAAATCGATAACCAGAGAAATATCGTAAGAGCAACGGCTATCGGAACTACGGAGCTCAGAACCAAGAATCTTATGGAGCGCAGTTTGTCAGAAGACGAAATTCTCGGCGTTGTAGCTGAAAATATGGATATTGACAAATCAAAGCTTTATATAAGCGGCAGAAACGGAAGCATGTACACGGTTCAGACAGATCATATTGAGAAGAGCATGCTTATATTCAAGAAGAAGACGACTCCGCTCAGACTTGTTGATGATGAGGGTGTAATCAGACTTCAGAAGAGCGACGGACACGTAATAGAGACAGTCGCTTCCGAGTACAGATCAGGCATGAAGAAGTTCTTTAATGAGTACACTGTATATGATGACAGAGGACATCAGCTTCCGAATATGTACATCGTAATAGGCAAGAAGATTGTCGACCTCACCGGACTTATTGAAGAATCTCAGGCTCTCGGAATTATGAAGACCGAGATGGAATCCGTAAAACCTGACGAGAAGATTCTTATAGTGTGCAGTCACCCCGACGAATAAGGAGGAACGCGCGTGAGCGAATTTCCATTTCCCAGTAAAAAACTGGCTCTTGAAGAAATGCAGCATGATGTCATGTACAAAAAGCTGGTCAAATCCGGTGCAGATATTGATGCAATCGTTGAACGCGCATGGGAGACCGGGGCAGCTGCTGCAAGAGATTTTTACGAAGAGACCGGCGGAGAAACAGATTTCCGCGTCATTGCCAGACACAAAGGCTTGCCGATTAAGCGTATGTACATTGACAATGTAATTGCGGGAAGAAGATATTTTTCGGAATATGAAACCAAAAAGAAAGTAATGATTTTGTATACCGAATCAATAAAAAAGTGGGCAAAAAGCAACAATTTAAACGAAGGACGAGCTGAGAATTTCATTCTTGCTCACGAGTATTTTCACCACCTCGAAAATATTAAGCTCGGACTTACGTCTAAGCAGTATACGGTCCCTGTAATTACGATTTTCGGAATTAAAATAGGGAAAACGGGTATCAGAGCACTTTCTGAAGTCGGCGCTCATGCATTTGTGAGAACTTACTTCGAACTTGCTCATAGAATATAATTTCGGTCGGGAGTTGGAGGGGATTCACGACTGACCAAATTACTTATTATTCTTTTTGGAGGGAATATTATGGTAAGAGCAATTTTTATTATTGTTTTCTTCCTCATCATTAGTGCACTGATGATGACAAGAAAGATTCCTACCTTTATAGCTCTTATAGTTATGGGTATCGGAATCGCACTTATTGCCGGTGTTCCGCTTGTAGGTACAGATGCGGACGGCAATAACATCGGACTGTTTGCTTCAGTTATTGAAGCAGGTTCAGTTAAGATGGCATCTGCTATGGCAGCTATCATTTTCGGTGGCTGGTATGGCCGTATGGTTACTCAGACAGGTGTATCAAGAGCACTGATTACCAAGGCTGCAGAGTTAGGCGGAGATCGCCCTCTCATTATCTGCCTTGTTCTCTATGCTGTTCTTTCATTCCTGTGGACTAACCTTTCAGGTCTTGGTGCCATCATCATGACCGGATCAATTGCAATCCCGATCATGCTTTCAGTTGGTATCCCTGCTGTTCTCGCTGCATCTGTTTTCCTTCTTGCAGTTACAACAGGATTCAACTTCAACCTCTATCAGTGGCAGTCATTCATAAGCCTTACCGGAGTTACCCAGGACGATATGCAGCACTTCGCTATCTTCCTTTTCGTAATCACTCTGGTTGTATCTCTTGCATTCATTTTCATCCAGTTCAAGAAGAACGGCATCAAGTTTGCATTTGCAGCTGATGCAAGTGAAACCAATGATTCTGAAGATGAAGACGAACTCATCAAGGGATGGAGAGGCGTATTATGTATGATCAGCCCGCTGGTTCCGCTGGTTCTGGTAATGGCAGCTAAGCTCACGATAGTTTCCGCATTCCTGTGCGCAGTTATCTGGCTTGCTATTTTCTCAGGCGGCAACCTCAAGAAGAAGATGAACGTTCTTTCAAAGACCGCATTCAAGGGACTCTGCGACGTAGCACCTGTTCTTTGGCTGCTGATCGGTATCGGCGTTCTTGTTGTATCTGTAATGCATCCTATAGTAAAGGAAGTTCTTCAGCCTATGCTTACTGCAGTTATTCCTACAACCAGAATTCCGTTCATACTGTTCTTCGCTATTCTTGCTCCTCTTTCTCTGTATCGTGGACCGCTCAACCTGTTCGGTATGGGCTCAGGTATCTGCGCAATCATCGTTTCCGCAGGTATCCTTACCCCTCTCCAGGCTATGGGTGGATTCGTTGCAGTTGAGAGACTTCAGTCTGTAGGATGCCCTACAAACTCACAGAACGCTTGGACATGCTCATATGTAGGACTTGATGTTAACGAAGTAACCAAGAAGCTCCTTCCCGCTCTTTGGGCTATGGCAGCTCTCGGCTCAATCGTTGCAGGTATCTCATACATGTAATGAAGTTCTGACCATCCGAGCTTAACGGTTTCTCCCCTCATATCGACTTCGATCAAGAATCTGTTGAGTAAGGAGCGAAGTGGTACCGGTCCGTAAAAGGATCGGTACCATTCTCCCAAAAAGATAATACGGAAAGGAATACACAATGAAACTGGAATCAATGTTATTAAATAATAAATTCAGTTTGGTAGTCAGTCTTCCGTCAAACAATACCGATTTTGCTCAGGCAGCCCTTGACGGCGGTGCAGATGCCATCAAGGTACACGTAAATGTACTTCACGCTGCGAGCGGAAATCTGTTCGGAAGCTTCACTGAGAACAGACCATTTTTAGAAAAACTCGTTTCCATGAGTAACGGGAAGCCGGTCGGACTGGTAATCGGCGGCGCAGATGCTTGCGTAACAGAGAAAGAAAAGGATATTCTCGAGGATATCGGAATTGACTTCTTCTCATGTTATTCAGAACACCTTCCGGCGTATATGCTGAAAACCGATAAAATCACCAAAATGGTTGCCCTGCACGATACTTATGAAACGGTTTTAGATGCAGTAAAGAATTCAGAAATTCAGGTAGTGGAAGCAAGTATTATGAAAACAAGTGCTTATGGCACGCCGCTGAATTTCTATGATTTACTTCAGTACAGAAAAATCGTAGATTACACAGGAAAACCTGTTTTGATACCTACGCAGAAAGCTATCAGATCTGATGAGGTATTCGGCCTGGTAGATGCAGGTTGTAAGGCAGTTATGATAGGCGCAAATGTAATGGATAAAGCCAATCCCGAATCCTGCCTCATTGCAACCCGCGAGTTCAGAAAGAATATAGACGCTTTATTGTAAATATATAATTAGTAATTGAAGGAGTAAGATATGCAGTTTGAAAAAATACTGAAAGAGAATAAGTTTACTCTTGCTGTCGGACTTCCCGCAAATGATTTAGACATGGTAAAAGCCGCTATTGACGGCGGAGCTGATGCCGTTAAGTTTAACTTGAACCTCGGCGGACCGTTCGGTAGCTTTTCGGAAAACAGAGAGTTTATTGAAGGAACCATGAAACTGTGCGAAGGCAAGATTCTGGTCGGGGCAAATATGGGCAATGCTGACGCATATGTATCACCGGAAGAAAGAGATCTGCTTGAAGATATGGGAGTTGATTTCGTAGAATGCTTCGCAGATTGCCTCCCTCCTTTCATGCTGAAGAGCAAAAAGCTGTCCAAGCTTATTGCATTCCATGATGAGATAGATTCACTGCTTGATGTTATCGATAAATCTGAAGTATCTGTTGTTGAAGCAAGTATCGTACCTCACACAGAATACGGAACGGCAGTAAGATATTTTGATTTGCTCCGTTACAGAAAGATTACTCAGGCAATTCAGACACCTGTATTAGTACCGGCACAGAGATCAATACTTCCCGAGGAAGTAGCAGCACTTGCCGAATGCGGAGTAAAGGCAATTATGATAGGTGCAAATGTAATGACCGGAAGAGATGCAGTATCTGTTAAGGCAGCAACTATGGCATTCAAAAAATGCATTGAAGAATTATAAACAGGGGGAGAATAATAATGGCAAATATTGCTTTAATCGGCGCCGGACTTATCGGTACCGCACATCTTAAGAGTATTAAAGGAAATCCTTTAGCAAAGGTTGTTGCTATATGTGACATTAATATGGAAGCAGCTCAGAAGCTCGCTGGGCAGTATGGTGCAAGAGCATATAACAACGTTGATGAAATGATAGCAAATGAGCAGATTGATGCAGCTATCGTAGCTACACCCGATGATCTTCATGCAGAGCCCGTAATCAAGTGCGCAAATGCAAAGATCAATATCCTGTGTGAGAAGCCTTTTGCTACTTCGGTAGAAGACGGCAAGGCAATGCTCAAGGCGATTCAGGAAAACGGCGTAAAATGTCAGATGGCTCATCTGTTCAGATTCCTGCCCTTCTACATCAATGCAAAGAAAGCTGTAGAAAACGGCAAGATCGGTGAAGTTCTTTCTGCTGATGTACTTACAATCGACAAAATCTTTGTTCCTACAAAGATGCTTAAATGGGCAGCAAGCAGCTCACCTTCATGGTTCCTGCTTTCTCATGTTATTGATATGCTCCTTTGGGTTAACGGCTCAAGAGCAGTATCAGTAAGAGCAACCGGTATCAAGAAAAAGCTTGTAAGTATGGGTATCGATACATACGATATCGTAAAGGCTGAAATGGTTCTCGAGAACGGAGCAATCTGCAATATCGAAGCTAACTGGGTATTCCCGAATTCAATGCCTATTACTGCAGGTGTTAAGTTCTTCTTGAGCGGAACAGAAGGCGCATATCAGACGAATACCAGTGATCCTATATCCGAACTTATGGCAGAAGATTACTCAATCCAGGGTATTCTTGAATATGATGCAGCAGGATACTACATCGGCTTAAGACGTAATCTCGTTGAAGCATTCTTAAGAAGCCTTGAGTATGATGCACCGATTATGACTGATGAAGTTGACGGATTCAATACACTGATGGTACTTGATGCTATTGATAAATCAATGCAGGATGGCAGCAAGACTGTTGAGATAACATACTGATTTTCGGAGAAACAGATGAAAGAATATTGTTATGATATAGCAATAATAGGTGGTGGCCCTGCAGGTGTCTGCAGCGCCATCGCCGCGGCGAGAAATGGTGCAAAGGTTCTGATTGTTGAGCAGTATGGTGTGCTCGGCGGAATGTCAACAATAGGTCAGGTAGCACCCTGGATGACATTTCATGATGTTAACGGCAACCATATAGTAAAAGGTATTGCTCAGGAAATCGTTGATATCATGGTAGAAAAGGGCATGTCAAGCGGACATGTACGTGATATCCTCGGCGAGACCTGGAGCGTTACACCTTATGATAACGAAGGACTGAAATACGTTCTCGCAGAAATGTGCATTAAAGAAGGCATAGATCTTTTGCTTCATACTTTCGTATTCGGTTGCGAAACTTCCGGACGTAATATAGTATCCCTGAAGGCAGCAAATAAAAACGGCGAAGTCAGAATCAAAGCAAAAATGTATATCGACGGCACCGGAGATGGTGACGTATTTGCAATGGCAGGATGCGACTATGAACTCGGCCGCGAGGAAGATCATTTAACTCAGCCTTGCACAACTAATTTTTCGATGTATAATGTAGATTTTGAAACGGTTCGTAAATATATGCTTGCGCATCCGGAGGACTTCCACGACAGATCATATCTCGAGCCTCTTAAAAACGGAGAGCTTCCGAGCGGCGTCTCAGGATTCTTTGCTGAATGGAAGAAAGGCTGTGAAGAACTCGGCATAGATATTCTTCGCGACAGAATCTTATTCTTCAAGGGTGTGCGCGATGATATTGCCACGGTCAATACAACGAGGCTTTGTGCGGTTGATGCTACAGATGCCGACTCTATGTCACAGGCAGAAGTAGAGCTCAGAAAGCAGGTATATCAAGTTGCCGAACTGCTGGTAAAGTATGTTCCGGGATTTGAGAATGCGAAGATACTTAACATCGCACCTTCAGTAGGTATTCGTGAGGGCCGTCGTTTGATGGGACGTTATGTATTAACAGGAGACGACCTTAGAAATACGACACAGTTTGACGATACGGTTGTACTATATGGTTATCCGATAGACCAGCATCATCCTGACGGAGCCGGATTCACGCAGAGCACAGTAGACGCATACGGAATCCCCTACAGAAGCCTGCTGCCGAAGGAGCTGGACAATCTGCTGGTAGTCGGAAGATGCATATCGTGCGACAGAGAGGCACAGAGCTCACTTCGTACTACCCCGGGCGTAATGGCTATAGGTGAAGCCGCAGGCACTGCAGCGGCTATGGCTGTTAAGGAAAATGTTCCTTCCGGCGATATAGATATAGAACAACTCAGAAAAGTGCTTGTTCAAAAAGGCATGTATCTGGGATAAGAAATCGGAGATTATAAATGAGAAATGTATTCAGCGCTGATATTGGTGCCACAGAAATCAAATATGGAATCGTATCGGAGGCGGGGGAGATCCTCTACCAGGCATCTATTCCGACAAAGGCGATGACAGGACCAAAAGTTTGGTTCGGCAGATTAACCAATATCATCAATAGCCTTAAAGCAGAATATGATTTCGATGGTGTAGGTATTTCTTCATCCGGACAGATAGACTATGAAACCGGCAAAGTAATATTTGCCCTTCCGCAGATTCCTGACTACACCGGATTTGATATAGCCGGATTTATTAAAAAGCGTTGCGACCTGAATTGCGTTGCAGAAAATGACGTTGACTGCGCAGTATATGCCGAGGGCATTTTAGGCGCAGGAAAGGGTTTTTCACAGGTGCTTGGTCTCACGGTCGGTACCGGTGTCGGCGGCGGATATATTTTGAACGGCGAATTACTTCACGGAGCAAGCTGCAGCGCACTCGAAGTCGGATATATCGAAGTAAAAAACAGCACTCTTGAGAAGAAAGGTTCGGTGACTGGATTAATCAGTACAGTTAAGAGATTGAAAAAAGACTGTACTACCGATTGGGACGGAAAACAGATTATTGAAGCTGCATTAAATGGCGACGCCGATTGTATAAAAGCGTTGGATCTTCAGGCAGATGCACTTGCCAGAGGCATACGCAGCCTTTGCTTTGTATTAAATCCCGAAGTAGTAATATTAGGCGGCGGCATTATTCAGAGCGACTATCTGTTTGATTTAATTATTGCAAAACTTAAAAAGTGTCTTCAGCCACATATATTGTCTAAGACAAGTTTCAGAAGAGCGCAGTTTGGCAACCTTGCAGGTATGCTCGGCGCTGCTTATCTATACTTCAACAGAGTTAAGGAATGACATCAAAGTTACAAAACAATCAGACTTTAGCGCATAAACTTCAAAAAGTCGGGGAGTTTTTCAATATCAACGCCCCGTTTTTTTCGTACGAAGAGATATTTACCGGAAATGTAAATCAAACTTATAAGGTTAACTACGTCCGTGAAGATGAAAACGGGATGGTCAAGATAAAATCCTACCTTGTACAGAAGGTAAACACTTTTGCATTCAAGGATCCGGTATCTCTTATGAATAATATTGACCTTGTTACCGAGTACATCAGAGACAAGTATCCGGATAGGATTAATCTTCATTTTCATCACACTAAAGACGACAGAAAGACTTACCTGTTTGATGAGGACGGTTTCTGGCGTATCTGCAATTATGTACCATCCGTAACATTTGATACATGCGATGATTTAAATGTAGTTCGAAATGCAGGAGAAGCATTTGGCGATTTCCAGAATTCTCTTGGCGCTTTCGATGCTTCAAAGCTGACATATACGATCCCGAACTTTCACAATACCAGGAAACGTTACGAAAAACTGATTCAGGACGTAGTAAAGGATCCTGCAGGAAGAGTATCTGAAGTCAGAGCAGAAATTGAGTGGCTGTTATCCGTTCAGGATCAGGCATGCATTCTTACGGATTTGCAAGAGAAGGGGCAGTTGCCGCTCAGGGTTACTCATAACGACACCAAGATTAACAATGTCCTCTTTGATGAAGATAATCATGATGCGCTTGTCGTAATAGATCTGGACACCGTAATGCCCGGGCTTGTAGGTCATGACTTCGGAGATGCGATAAGATTTGCGGCAAATTATGTTGAAGAAGATTGTCCTGATTACGACAAGGCGGGAGTTGACCTGAATATCTTCTGGGCATTCACGGAAGGATTCTTAAGCAAAACAGCAGCCAATCTGACTGATATGGAGATAGATACACTCGCCATTTCGAGCTTTGTTCTGGCGTGCGAGCTGGCAACCCGGTTTTTGGATGACTATCTGGTCGGAGATTTATATTTCAAAACAAGATATCCCGGTCACAATCTCACCAGAGCAAGGTGCCAGATAGCTCTTGCCAAAGATATGTTAACAAAGCTTGATGCAATGGATGCAATAGTAAAAGCCTGCGTCAAGAAGTATAAGAATCAATGAGTATTATTTACATAGAAGATTACAAAGTATGAATTATTTAGGAATAGAATACAATTACAAAAATCAACCGAAGCTGGATAAGGACTATATTCCCTTCGGAGTGTGGGCGGAAGCTTACCTTAAGGAGGCAACACAGCCTGTAAAAATAGGTATTGAGAGAAACGGCGGTTATATATCCGTATTTGAAACCTATAAAAGAGGCGAAGAATTTCACGAGGCAAATTACAGATACATCGAGCGAATCGTAAAATTTCTACTGTGGTCAATCGGCGGTATGCGCATATATTTGTGCGGTTGCGATAAAGAAGCCGAAATACTGCAAAAGGCATATACCGCTTCCGGCGAAAGACACTTTGAAGTTGATTTCATGAATCAGGTTTTTGAAAACGGTCTTTCGGTTTGTATCGTAGATGAGGAACATTTTCCCGCAGCAAATGAGCACCCGATAAAAATCGGCGGTCACTTAAACGGCTGCAGAATAGGTTTCGATGCGGGAGGTTCAGACAGGAAAGTATCGGCAGTAGTTGACGGCGAGTGTGTGTACTCTGAAGAGGTTGTATGGTCGCCAAAGCTGCAGGCTGATCCGAAGTATCATTATGACGGTATAATGAGCGCTTTTCGCACTGCGGCCTCTAAGATGCCGCGAGTAGACGGTATCGGAGTCTCAACCGCCGGTGTTATAGTAGACAATCAGCCGCGCGTAGCTTCATTATTCATTAAAGTTCCCGATGAGAGACATGAAGAAGTTAAAAACATATACATCGATGCCGCCAAAGAGATGGGCGACCTTCCGATTGTAGTGGTAAATGACGGTGATGTTACAGCCCTTGCCGGAAGCATGAGCCTTGAGGACAATGCCGTAATGGGCATTGCAATGGGAACCAGCGAGGCTGTAGGATATGTAGACAAAGAAGGGCGTATACTGGGCTGGCTTAATGAACTGGCATTTGCCCCTGTTGATTTATATGAAAAAGCGGCTGCTGACGACTGGTCAGGAGACATCGGATGCGGCTCGCGTTACTTTTCACAAGAGGCGGTTATCAGACTTGCGGCAAATGCAGGTATCGAGATAGATCAGACTTTATCGCGCGGTGAGCAGTTAAAAGTAGTTCAAAAACTGATGAATGACGGCGATGCAGCGGCTGAAGATATATTTAAGTCAATCGGTGTATATCTTGCACATACGATAAAGCTATACAGCAAGTTCTACGATATCAAGCATTTGATTATTTTGGGCAGAGTAACGTCAGGAAAAGGCGGCGATACGATACTTGCCGAATGCCAAAGAGTTATGACAGAAGAATACCCGGAACTATCAGACATAGAAGTAACGCTTCCCGATGAGAAGATGAGAAGACTCGGGCAGTCTGTTGCGGCAGCCAGCCTTGTAGATTTTTGATACTATCGAGGATTGATTATGCTTTATAAAAACGCTTACATTTTTGATAAAGAAAGCGGCTTTTTTGACGGCGAATTCAGAGTCGAGGAAGGCCGTTTCACCGAATTGATTCACGGCAGTACGGATGAGCCCGGACAGGATATGCAGGGGGCTTACATCATCCCCGGTCTTATTGATATTCATACACACGGAAACAGCGGTGCGGATTTTTCTGACGGAGATTATGATGGCCTTGTAACTATGGCGCGGTACTTGGCACAGCATGGCATTACCTCATTTGCGCCTGCATCAATGACACTTCCCTATGAAATCCTGGAGAATGCTTTCACGTGCGCAAAGGCATTTGCTTCCGAGGCACCTTTTGGCCACGCGGTACTTCGAGGAATTAATATGGAAGGCCCGTTCTTTTCAATGAAGAAGAAGGGCGCGCAGAACGGAGATTATATTAAAGCTCCTGATTTCGATGCATTATACAAGCTTCAGGAAGGCTGCGGCGGGCTGATTAAGATAGTTGATGTTGCTCCTGAAACCGACGGGGCAATAGAATTTATTAAAAAAGCCAAGGAGCTTGCGAGAATCTCCGTGGCACACACAGACACAGATTATGACACGGCAGTTCAGGCTTTTAATGCCGGCGCCACGCATTTGACGCATATGTTCAATGCAATGCCGGGTATTCATCATCGTAATCCCGGCCCTATATGTGCGGCTGCCGAAAGAGAAGATATTGTCGCAGAACTGATATGTGACGGCCTGCATATTCACGAGAGCGTAATCAGACTTGCATTTAAGCTGCTTCCCGGCAGAATTTGTATTATTTCCGATTCTCTCAGATGCTGCGGTATGCCTGACGGCGAATATATGCTCGGCGGTCAGCAGGTTTACCTTAAGGACAATGTTGCAAGGCTTATCGACGGCACTATAGCAGGCTCCGCAACGAATCTCTTTGATTGCATGAAGAATGTAATCCGTTTTGGAATTGATACAAAAGATGCAATAAACGCAGCAACCTTAGTCCCTGCGCATGAACTCGGGTGCGATGATGTGGTAGGATCCATAGAAGAGGGCAAGATGGCAGACTTTGTTGTCTGTGATAAAGACCTCAACCTGTCAAAAGTATATATAAATGGATTGGCGATTTGATATATAATTCATTTTTATTTAATATTATTGAACTTGACATATAAATGCGATTGTATTAATATAAATTGCGTTGCTGCTGTAGCTCAGTCGGTAGAGCGCATCCTTGGTAAGGATGAGGTCACCGGTTCAAATCCGGTCAGCAGCTTTTTATATTTTACATTATAGCGATCTCAGGACTGCTTGAGGTAGCCGTTGGCGTACACTTTTCATTAAAAAAGTGTGGTTTAGTCTGCAAAGAAAGGGAAAAATGCAGCAATCCTTCATGGAAAAACTGGCAGCATGGATAGTTGACAAACGCAAGCTGATAATGCTCGGCTTTATTGCGATTGCGCTATTTTCTGCATTTTCCCGTAACTGGGTATCCGTAAATGATAGCCTTACAGATTATCTCCCTGACACAACTGAGACAAGACAGGGTCTTGATCTGATGGACAATGAATTCACTACATTTGCGACAGCGGAGATTATGGTAGAGCATATCACCTATGAGCGTGCTCTTTCCATCAGTGAACAGATTGAGCAGATTGAAGGTGTCAAGTCAGTCGAGTTTGATGATACGCAGGCTCACTATAAGGAAGCTTCAGCACTATTTGATGTTACATTTGACGGATTGAATGACGATGAAGTCAGCATTACTGCTCTTGAAGAGACAGAGAAGCTTCTGACTGAATATGACGTATATACCAATACCGAAGTCGGTAATCCGTTAAAGGCTATTATTGATAAGGAAATGCTCATAGTTGACGGTATTGCCGTTCTGATAGTTATATCCGTACTTTTGCTCACATCACGTTCTTACGGCGAGATACCGGTATTACTTATTACATTTGGTTCGGCAGCGCTTCTTAATATGGGTACGAACTTCCTGATGGGAGAGATATCGTTCGTAACAGATTCGATTGCCATAGTGCTGCAGCTGGCACTTGCCCTAGACTATGCGATTATACTATGCCATCGTTTCTCTGATGAACGTAAGACAAAAGCGCCACGCGAAGCTGCTATTGCCGCACTCAGTAAAGCGATACCCGAGATATCTGCCAGCAGCCTTACTACCATATCCGGTCTGCTTGCACTTACTTTCATGGAATACAAACTGGGATTTGACCTTGGCAGCGTACTGATTAAGGCGATATTCCTGTCACTTGTTGCGGTATTTATGCTTATGCCGGGCTTGCTGGTTGTATTCTCACCTATTATTGACAAGACACCGCACAAGAGTAAATTGCCCGATGTGTCATCACTGGGTAATTTCTCATGGGCTACCAGATATATCATTCCCGCGATATTTGCAGTTGTAATAGTTGCGGCAAGTATCCTCTCGGGCAGAGCAGATTACGTATACTCACAGTATTCGGTTGAGTCGATTCGTAAGAATGACACTCAGCGTGCAAAGATTAAGATTGAGGACATGTTCGGTTCTACTCAGCAGTTCGCAATACTGATTCCGACAGGAGAGTATGAAAAAGAAAAGAAGATTATTGCTGAGCTCGAACAGCTTCCGGCGACAGATGAAGTAATCGGTCTTGCCAACCAGGAAGCAAAGGACGGCTGCATGCTTACGGATGCACTTACTCCTCGTGAGTTTTCAGAGCTTCTGGATATAGACTATGAGGTTGCCCGTGCGCTGTATACAGGTTATGCATATGCTGATGAAAACTATGCTAAGATTGTAGCCAGCCCGGATACATACGCGGTTCCGCTTATAGATATATTTACATATTTGTGCGATAAGAGAGATGAGGCGGAGCTGAATCTTCCTTCAGAAACTGAGGAGGATCTTGATGATCTTGAAGAACAGCTCGAAGATGCAAAGCTTCAACTGCGTAGTGATACTTGGAGCCGAATAGTAGTTAATTCAGATATTGAAGAAGAGGGCGACGCGAGTTTCGAATACCTGACCATATTAAAAGGTATAGTCGGCAAGTACTATAGCGGTGATTATTACATAGTAGGTAATACAACCAGCTGTAAGGACCTTGAGACTTCATTTGTCAACGATAATAAACTGATAAGTCTTTTGTCTATTGCTTTCGTAATACTTGTACTGATATTCACATTTAAGACAATCGGACTATCGGTACTGCTTATACTTATTATTCAGGGCAGTATCTGGTGCAACTTCACAGTACCGGTATTGATGGGCAATAATGTCTTCTTCCTGACATATCTCATAATCAGTTCTATTCAGATGGGTGCAAATATCGATTACGCAATCGTTATTTCAAGCCATTACATGGATCTGAAGAAAAAAATGCCGATTCGTGAGGCGATGAAGCATACGATTAATGAGGCATTTCCGACGATATTTACCTCAGGTACGATGCTCGCCTCCGCAGGCGTTATAATAGGTATTGTTGCAACAAATGAAACAGTATCCGCTATCGGAGTATATCTGTGCGTAGGTACTTTGATTTCTATTATGCTGGTTGTCTTCGTACTGCCGCAGATACTGCTGTTCGGTGATTTCATCATTAGTAAGACTACATTTAAGTTCAGCTTAAGTTCGCAGGACAAGACACACAAGGTAGGCACCGTACAGCTTGACGGTAAGGTGCGAGGTAATCTGAACGGATACTTTGTCGGTGAAGTCCATGGTACATTCAAGGGACAGGTTGACGCAGTAATTGAGATGATTAATGTATCTTCGGAAGAGCAGCAGCCTGAACCTGTTATCGCTCCGCCTATTCAGGAAGAAATACCCGAGCCTGTTGCGCCCGGGCCTGTTGCGCCGGAACCGGTGATACCTGAGCCTGCAGCACCTGAGCCGGTGATACCTGAGCCTGCAGCACCTGAGCCGGAAGAGCTGAAATGGGTAGAAAAAAGGCGGCCGGAGCATAATACATTTGCAAGAAAACCCATGGTACATCAGCAATCCGAAAATACAGAACGAACGGTATATAGGAAAAAGAAATCAGAAGATGTTGATTGGGACGCATTACTGCTGGATGACGAAGGAGAGGAGGACACGATATGAAAAAGAGATTACTAACAATTCTAATCATATTATCGATGCTGTTAACAATGGCACCGCCTGTTGCCTTCGCCGATGAGGAAATTCATATTGCAACGGCTAAGGACCTTGAGGCTTTGGCGAAGAACTGCATATTGGATTCATACTCCAAAGACATTACGGTTATATTAGACGCAGATATTGACCTGACAGGTAAGGTTCAGCCCTCAATACCGATATTCAGCGGTGTATTTGACGGAGCAGGCCATACTATATCCGGATTCGAACTTGCACTTGATGGATACGATCTCGGACTGTTCAGAATCATCGCATCCGGCGGCTATATTATGAATCTTAACATAGAGGGATATGTTGACCCTGAAAATGTCCGCAATTATATCGGCGGAATAGCAGGAAGTAACTACGGTGTACTTGAGAACTGCACATTTAAGGGAAATGTTCGTGGTAATATGCATGTCGGCGGTTTAGTAGGATACAACTACGGCGCAATTATTAATTGCACAAACTATGCGACACTTCTCGGTAAAACAAATACCGGTGGTATCGCAGGAAGCAACGACGGTATAATCCTCGGAAGCACTAATGAAGGCGAAATCAATACAACATATGAAACAGTAGAAACCACGCTTGATAATATCAGCCTGCTTGAGCTTACATCAATCACAGGTGTATCTACGACCGATGAGAATGTTGTAAGCAATACCGGTGGTATCGTAGGAGCAAATGCCGGTGTAATCAGATCCTGCGTAAATAAAACGCAGGTAGGTTATCAACACTACGGCTACAATGTCGGCGGCATAGCAGGTATTCAGTCGGGCCTTGTCACAGACTGCGAAAACTACGGGCTTATATTAGGACGTAAGGATATCGGCGGAATAGTCGGACAGATGGAACCGTATATGGTTCTGACTAAGAAGGACAGCCTTGTTGACGGCCTTCTTGATCTGTCAGATTCAATTGATGAAACGCTCGGTAATTTTGACGAGAATTCCGATGTTCAGCAGCAGCAAAGAAACAGCATCAAAGATGATATAGATAAGGCAATCAAGGATGCAAATGAATACAACGACAAATACAAAGTCGTTGATTTGGAAGAGCAGGAAAAACAGGAAGAGCAAAAACAGGGAATTCTGGATGAATTATCCAACCTTGGACAGCAGGCAGAAAAAGATGCCGAAGATCTGGAAAATGCAGTCGGCACCGATAACATTAATGAACTGTTAGAAGGAAATGCGAGCGAAGAGACAAAAGAAGAAAGCAAAACCTCTTTACTGGGTTGGTTAAGAGACAGGCTTACCGGAAATAACAGCACCAGCAATACGCAGAAAGTAGTTGATAAAGTCGGCGAAGATACTATCAATAATGCTCTTGACGGTGAATTAACCGAAGAAGATAAACAGGCACTTCTTGAGGTCGGAAAAGAAGAAGGCCTTAATGCCGCACAGGAATTATATAATAATAAAGACGGTATCGTTGACGGCATAAAAGACAAGATAAACGAAAAGCAAGAAAATAACGAGCAGGAAGAAAACGACAAGAAGATATTGACTACCGACATGGAGAATCTTACTGATAGCATGTCTTCACTTGCTTCAATGTTTTCAGATACCGCAAACGGTCTTTCAAGTGATCTCAGAATAGTAAATGATAATTATGTTGATGTACTGACACTGATGGCCAGCCTGCTCAGTGGTCAGTATGTAGAAATAGATGATATTTCCGAAAAGGATACAGAAAATGATCTCGACGGAAAAGTTCGCAACAGTATAAACTACGGTGACATATCCGGAGATACGAATGTCGGCGGTATATCAGGCGAAATGGCCATAGAGTTCGAATATGATATGGAAGGTAAATATACCTCCGAACTCGGCGATAAAGAGCTTGTTTCCAAGACCTATGAGTCAAGATGCGTTGTAAGAGATTGCATCAACAGAGGACACATAGAAGGGAAGAAAGATAATATCGGCGGTATTAACGGCAACATGGAAGTCGGAACCATAATCAGTTGCGAAAACTATGGTCCCGTAGCCGCAGATAAGTCTACATGTATCGGCGGTATCGTAGGCAACTCGTATGGTACGGTAAGAGCCAGCTATGCAATGTGCAGCATTACAGGTGAAATGTATATCGGAGGCATCGCAGGAAAAGGACACAAGATTATAGATTGCTATACACTTGTTGAGATACGCGGCGCCAAGTCATCATACGGAACCATCGCCGGATATGCTGATATGAAGTTAAAAGCAAATCTTACTAACGTAGAGGGCAATACAAAACTGCGCGATACCGGAGAAGAAGAGGACGATTCCGAATGTTATATCAAGGGCAACTTCTATGTTCACGACAGCGTAGGAGCTATAAACGGAATCAGCTATGCAGGTTACGCAGAGCCGATTGAGTATTCAAAACTGATTGAAGATGAGAACACACCGGCTGACTTCCGTGAGCTTAAGATGACTTATGTAGCCGACGGCGTTACTGTAGGAGAGGTTAAATTCATTTACGGCGAAGGCCTTGATGAATCTCAGATACCTGCCGTTCCTTTCAAGGAAGGCTACGCCGGATATTGGCCCGAATATGATTATTCACAGCTTTATTTCAGTGATACTCTTGAAGCTATATACACAGCTCGCGGAGTTACTCTCGAAACAGAAAAGCACCGCGTGGATTCAGAGATGCCGGTAGTGCTTGTAGAAGGTAGCTTTGACGATGCAAGTTCAATATCATTTGAGGAGTACACATCAGGTGATATGCCTTCGGGTACGGTAGAAGCCTGGAAGCTGAAAATCACCGGCAACCATGATAAAGACAATGCATTTGTACTTCATTATTATGAGCCGGAGACCAATTTATTTACCCGTATTATCATCTATGTGCTGGATGAAAACGGTGAGTGGAATAAAGCTTCGGCAACAGAATCCGGTAGTTATATAATGCTCAACGGAAACGGAGATGAGATGATATTTGCTGCCGTGAAGGCACCGTCCACACTGTTCATTATATTGGCAGGTTCGGCAGTATTGGTACTCTTCGGCGCGCTGTTTATAGCACTTAAGAAGAAAAAGAATAACCGTTAAGGTTTTTGAACTTATTGTTTAGATAGGAGTTTTTATGTCAAATAAAGTTCGTACACGTTATGCCCCCAGTCCCACCGGACGTATGCATGTAGGCAACCTTCGCACTGCGTTATATGCTTACCTTATCACTAAGCATGAAGGCGGCGATTATATTCTTCGTATTGAAGATACTGATCAGGAGCGCTATGTAGAAGGCGCTACGGAGATTATCTACCGCACACTTGAGAAGACCGGTCTTACATATGATGAAGGCCCTGATAAGGACGGCGGATGCGGACCTTATGTACAGTCTGACAGAGTAAAAGCAGGCGTATATATGAAGTACGCGCTTGAGCTTATCGAAAAGGGCGAGGCATATTATTGCTTCTGTGATAAGGAACGTCTTGAAAAGCTTCACGCTGATGCCAAGGACGGCGAAGTTGCAATGTATGATAAGCATTGCCTGTCATTATCCAAGGAAGAAGTTGAA
>JAZRXC010000035.1:0-7971 GCA_045600025.1 Lachnospiraceae bacterium | reverse complement strand
CTCAGGGTTCTTGAGCATCAGTGAGTTGTAACGAACCTCGCCCATCAGGAATGCCTGATAGTCAGCGGTCGGAGCCTTAGAATCAAGCTGGAAAGGATTCTCGCCCGGAGCAACCTTACGAGGATCGTAACGGAAGTTGTGCCAGTAACCTGCTGCAACTGCGTTCTTCTCTTCTGCCTGGGCCTTGCTCATACCTGCCTTAATGCCCTGGTTGATACAAGGAGCATAAGCAATGATGAGTGAAGGTCCCGGATAGCTCTCAGCCTCAATCAGTGCCTTAAGAGTCTGGTTGTAGTCAGCGCCCATAGCGATCTGTGCTACATATACATAACCGTAAGACATAGCGATTGCTGCAAGATCCTTCTGTTTAACTTCCTTACCACCTGCTGCAAACTGTGCAACTGCACCAACGTTTGTAGCCTTGGAAGCCTGTCCGCCTGTGTTGGAGTAAACCTCGGTATCGAATACCATGATGTTGATATCGCGGCCTGTAGCCAGAGCATGGTCAACGCCACCGAATCCGATATCATATGCCCAACCGTCACCACCGAAGATCCACTGTGACTTCTTTGACAGATAGTCAGCATTCTTAAGAATCTCCTTAGCATCCTTGCATCCGCACTCGGTAAGTGCTGCGATGAGCTTGGTGGTAGCAAGTGCATTCTCTGCACCGTTATCATATGTTGCGATGTAATCCTTGATAGCTGTCTTTACCTTGCGCTTGTCAGTCTTAGCTGCAAGTGCTTCGAGCTTGTCGCGCAGTCCCTTACGAACTGTAGAAGCAGCGAGCTCCATGCCGAGACCGAACTCAGCGTTATCTTCGAACAGTGAGTTGTTCCAAGCCGGGCCCTTGCCTTCCTTGTTCATGGTGTAAGGAGTTGAAGGTGAAGAGTTACCCCAGATAGATGAGCAACCGGTAGCATTTGCGATGTACATACGATCACCGAAGAGCTGAGTGATGAGCTTAGCATAAGGTGTCTCGCCGCATCCTGCGCATGCACCTGAGAACTCAAGCAGAGGCTGCTTGAACTGGCTGCCCTTTACAGTGTTGGCCTTGAACTTCTCAAGTACTTCGGGCTTCTCATCGATAGTGAGACCCCACTCGAATACCTTCTGTTCAAGTGTCAGCTCCTCAACAGGAGTCATGGTAAGAGCCTTCTCGCCCTTCTTGCCGGGGCAAATATTTGCGCATGATCCGCAGCCTGTGCAGTCCAGAGGAGATACGGTCATAGTGAACTTATAACCGGGCATACCGATCATATCTACGAACTTGGTTCCCTTAGGAGCTGTAGCAGCTTCCTTCTCTGTAACAACTACAGGGCGAACTACTGCGTGAGGACATACATATGCGCACTGGTTACACTGGATACAATTCTCAGTGTTCCAGCAAGGAGCGTCAACTGCGATGCCGCGCTTCTCATAAGCTGCGGTACCTGAAGGCGTAGAACCATCTGCGTATGCGGTAAATGCAGATACGGGAAGGTTGTGTCCGTCATGAGCATTAACACTCTTCTGAATGGTATTAACGAAGTCACGAGCATCCTTGCGGCCGCCGGTAACCTTCTTGATAAGAGCAACATCCTTAGCGTTCTTCCAGCTTTCAGGTACTTCAACCTTAACAAAGCTGTTAGCGCCGGCATCGATTGCTTTGTGGTTCATGTCAACTACATCCTGGCCCTTACGAGCATATGACTTGGTAGCGGCATCCTTCATGTACTTGATAGCATCGTTCTTCGGAATAACACCGGAGATTACGAAGAAAGCAGCCTGCAGGATTGTGTTGATACGGTTGCCGAGTCCGATTTCCTTACCAATCTTAACACCGTCGATGGTGTAGAAGTTGATATTGTGCTCAGCGATGTATCTCTTCATCTGACCGGGCAGGTTCTTCTCAAGACCTTCCATATCCCACTGGCAGTTAAGCAGGAAGCTACCGCCGTCAACTACTTCCTGAACCATATCGTACTTATCTACATAAGACTGGTTATGGCAAGCAGAGAAGTTGGACTGGTTGATGAAGTATGTGGACTTGATAGGCTTCTTACCGAAACGAAGGTGAGAAATTGTAAGTCCGCCTGACTTCTTTGAGTCATATTCAAAGTATGCCTGAGCATAGAGATTGGTGTGGTCACCGATAATCTTGATGGAGTTCTTATTTGCACCAACGGTACCGTCAGCGCCAAGACCCCAGAACTTGCAGGAAATAGTTCCGGCAGGTGTGGTGTAAGGATTCTCCTTAACCGGCAGAGACAGATTGGTAACATCGTCTACGATACCGATAGTGAAGCGCTTCTTGGTCTTGTTCTTGAATACAGCGATGATCTGTCCGGGGAAAGTATCCTTTGATCCGAGACCGTAACGGCCTGAGAATACCGGAACATCCTTGAACTTGCTGTCGTGCAGAGCTGCAACTACATCGAGGTACAGAGGCTCGCCGATTGAACCGGGCTCCTTAGTACGATCGAGAACGCTGATCTGCTTAACAGTTGAAGGAATAGCCTTGATGAGATGCTTAGCTGAGAAAGGTCTGTAGAGACGAACCTTAACAACGCCGTACTTGCCGCCCTTGGAATTTAAGTAATCAACTGTCTCGTCGATTGTCTCGCATACAGAACCCATAGCGATGATAACATGCTCTGCGTCCTTAGCGCCGCGGTAGTTGAAGAGCTTGTAGTTGGTACCGATCTTCTCGTTTACCTTCTTCATGTACTCTTCTACGATTGCAGGGAATTCGTCGTAAGCCTTGTTGCAAGCTTCACGTGCCTGGAAGAATATATCGGGATTCTGAGCAGAACCTCTCTGGCAAGGATGGTTGGGATTGAGTGCTCCCTTACGGAATGTATCAATTGCCTTGTGGTCTACGAGATCGTCAAGATCCTTGTAGTCCCATACTTCGATCTTCTGCAGTTCGTGAGAAGTGCGGAAACCATCGAAGAAGTTAAGTACCGGAACGCGGCCCTTAATGGTAGCGCAGTGTGCTACTGCAGTAAGGTCCATAACTTCCTGTACAGATGATTCGCAGAGCATTGCAAAACCTGTCTGACGGCATGCGTAAATGTCTGAATGATCACCGAAGATTGAAAGTGCATGAGTTGCAACTGCACGTGCTGATACGTCGATAACGCAGGGAAGTCCCTCGCCGGCGATCTTGTACATGTTAGGGATCATAAGAAGCAGACCCTGTGATGCGGTGTAAGTGGTGGTCAGGGCGCCGGCTGAAAGTGAGCCGTGTACTGCGCCTGCTGCGCCTGCTTCAGACTGCATTTCCATGATCTTAACTTCCTGGCCGAAAATGTTCTTGCGGCCTTCGGTTGCCCACTGATCCGCTACTTCAGCCATAACTGAAGAGGGAGTGATGGGGTAGATGGCTGCTACGTCAGTGTATGCATAGGATACATGAGACGCTGCATTGTTACCATCCATGGTTTTTCTTTGTCTTGCCATAAATGTGTCTCCTCCTGAAATAAAATACGGATTAAATGCAGACCGAAATCTGCCATTTCCTATATTATTGTTTTAAAAGCAAAAAGTCAAATAATTTCACCTATTTTCTTCTTTATTTTACACATTTTTTCGCGCTTTTCAAAAAATGCTTAACACATCTCCCTCTATCATGTTACAATCACATTGTAAAGTTTCAAAACGGTGGCAGAAAGGTACAGCAAATATGAAGAAAAAAATACTCGCATGGTGCGGCATCGGACTTCTGCTTGCCATGTATCTGGTAAATATTGTGCTCGCGTTTATTGACGGCGAAGCCGGTCAGCGCATGCTGCTCGCTTCGTGCGTATGCACTATAATGATTCCGATCCTGCTGTATTTCTTTATTCTCATGGGTAAGAAGCGTGAGCAGAATAAGGAAATGAAAGAGGATTTTGAACAGCTTAAGAGTATTGAAGACGGCAGCGCAGATGACGCTTCGTCTGACAAATAATATATGCCCAAGGAGATTAGATATGCTTAGAGAATTAGTTGAGAAAAACCGCAGTTACAGAGGCTTTGACGAAAGCTATCATTTCACTGAAGAACAGCTGCGCGACTACGTTGATTTGACCAGATACACTGCTGCCAGCATCAATATTCAGCCGTTGAAGTATCGCATCGCCTGGAAGGAGGAGGACGTTAATACAATCTTCCCGCTGACCGGCTGGGCCAGAGCACTTCCGGATATGAAGCTCCCTCACGACGGAATGCATCCGACCGGATATATAGTAATCTGCCAGGACATGGACGTGTCTCCCGCTGCAGGCAGATTCAACAAGGATTGCGGTATCGTGGCTCAGACCATTCTGCTTGCCGCAGTTGAGCAGGGTCTCGGCGGCTGCATGATCGGCAACTTCGATCCCGCACTGGTTAAGAAGACTCTGAATCTCCCGGGAAATCTTGAAGTACTTCTCATCGTTGCGCTCGGCAAGCCTGCAGAAGATATCCGCATCGTGCCGATTCCCGCAAACGGCAGCACCAAATATTACCGCGACGAGAACGATGTCCACTACGTACCCAAGCGCGCACTTGATGACATCCTGTGCTGAAAAAACAGTAAGAGCATACGGCTCATTATTTATATTTATAAATGTATATAATTAAAGGAGGGACAAATCCCTCCTTTTTTGCTAGCTTGGAACCCCCGCAAATGCTTTATTTATAAGGCTTTGCGGGGATTTACTTTTTCTGGAGAGGTGTTTCCAAAAGTGTTTCTAAATGAGGGCAATGCACCGGACCCCCTTCTTCTCATTTTGGCGAAGTAAATCCATTTGCCTCTTTTCTTCGATTTGGATTTACTTTTCGAGCCAGTTCAAGGGCTTTTCCAGAGCAAAAGTAAATCCATTTCCATGTTTTCTTTCATTTGGATTTACTTTTCGCGCTTGCAGAGCGGATTTTCCGGGGGAAATGTAAATCCATTTGCCTCTTTTCTTCGATTTGGATTTACTTTCCTTTTCGACGACTTTGACGACTTCGTTTACACATATAGAAAAGGCGGAGAGAAAAACCTCTTCGCCTTTGTGAATTCGTTAAATGTGTTTAACAGTGGAACAAAATTCGCGCCCCACTCTTTTGCTGTATGCAGGTTTTACTTGTCAGTAAGTCCGGCTTCTTTGTGTCCATGATAACGGAACAAATAAGCAATCATCAAATCGAGCCACATGATAAAGAAATTAGACAGGAAAAGAATAGAAACAAAACGGGTTGTTTTGTGAATTACAACGCCTGCTATGGAAGTGGCCAATAACAGAATCGCACTTATAACCATAAGAACTGTGTTTTGTTTGATGCGATCGAGTCTTCCCGCTATATAAGTTGAAATAATAACGACCGCTCCTCTTGCTATCTGATACATATAATTGACGCCTTGGGGAACTGTTCCGCTGGTATCAAGATACAACAGTCCTAAAAAGCACATAACCGCAAAAACCAGAAACAGATTTTCAACAAATTTCCGTGCGGAGCCTTATAGTTTGAAACGGCATAGTAGGCAATCAGAATAAACATTAAACAGGTGGCGATTGTTTCAACGGTTACAGAAAACGTTTTGCTGTAGACACATATAACAATTTGCGAATATATCCCTGCCAATGACAATAATCCCATAATTACATAAACAAGTATCTTTTTATTCTTTAATGAGTCCATATATTTTTTCCTCCTTTATTCCTTATCCGCCAGTCCGGCTTCTTTGTGTTCCTTGTAGCGGAGAATGTAAGCAACAGCAATATCAAGCCAGAGAACAACGGGGCTGCAATTCCAAAACAAAAAAAGAATGCCAGAAGTGGAATATGCCAGCAGGTGGAAGATCCCCTTAACGAGCAAAACAAGACTGACGATAATAAGCAGACCATAGTTTTTCTTAATCTTATCCAGTCTTCCTCCCACATAGGCAGTTATGAGAGCGGAGACGCCGACCATAATAATATACGGGATCAAACCTTTTGATTCTGCAAAAGCCGCCTGTGAAACGATCGTACCCAAACAGTAAAAGCTGAACGTCAAAAATACAACGCGGAGTAAGTCGCCGTGCGGTTTTTTGTAACCAACAAACGCATAATAAACGATGGCGATAAACAGGAAAGTATAAGGAACAAGCTCAAACAACGCTGACAGAATTGGATAACTCCAAATCCATATAGTAAAAACGTAATTGATGATGATTTCTGCAACAGACAGCACCGCCAGAACAATGATTCCGATGATCGCACCTGTTCCGAGTTTTTTCTTTGTTTCCATGATAATTTCCTCCTAATTTCTTCTCCCGCACAATTTCTTTGAATGTATGCTAGACAAGTTCGTGACATTCGCCTCGCAGTACGTTTCACATACTGTTTATTTTATTTGCATTTGAGAAAAAGTCAATAACCGATACCCCTCTTTAGGTGTTTTCAAAGGTGTTTCCAAATTAAGGCGATGCGCTGAAACCTCCTTTCTATAATGGTTTGCGGGTTAGGAAGATGAAAAAGGAAGAGGCCTAAGCGGTCTCTTCTCTATTTCTTATTTGATTAGTTTTTGGAATTCTTCAACCGTAATGCCAGCTTGGTCTGCAGCTTGTTCGATAGTAAGAACCCCTTTATTAACAAGTTCGATGAGGGTGTTCTCTATGCCTTTCTCTATGCCTTTCTCTATCCCTTTCTCTATCCCTTTCTCTATGCCTTCTGCTATACCTTCTGCCTTTGCATCATCAAGCATTTCGCCAAGTGTCATGTTTTCTTCCTCCCACTTTCGTTCTGTCCTGGCATATTCAACTTCGGCTTGAAGCTGATGCACCAGGTTATCATCGCTACCGGATAACTCACCTGTCCTAATATACTTTAGGAATGCTTTCATCTCTTCGGATAATCCGGTATCTTCACCATGAGAATTAACTAACATAGTAATTGTACCATCATCAAGACAGTTTGAAAAGTCTTCATCGCAGCGATATCGGTAAGTATAAACCGGAAGTTTCATGTCTTCTCCCAAGCTGTCTTTGCAGATAAATATAACATAAGTCTCTTTAAGATTTATGTAATCGCTGCCACGCCCTAACTGATTCAAATCCAGCATGCTGTGATAGTATCTGCTTCTTTTAGCAAGGTCAGATTTATTTCTCACTTGCATTTCAACATTAAATACTTTTCCGTCCTCGTCTTCAGTGTAAACATCAAAACGCACGCCTCTGCTGTCTAGTCTATTGACAACAGTTTTCTGCGTATCAAGAGCTTTGAGCTTTGCGATCTTCTTGCCGAGCAGAAGTTCAAGAAGCTGTTTTGTCAGCTCAGGACATTCCTCCATAATCATTGAAAAACACAGATCATTGGTAAACTTATACCTTGAATCCAAGTTACACATATGTACCTCCATATTCAGTTTTATTTCTACAAGGTGCAAACGGTCCGAGTGGACTAGAAAATCAGATTAACCGGATATGCTGTTGTAGATAAATAGAGATTAGCATATATGCAAATAAAAATCTACAGATGTGACAAATCGTCACATAAACAGGGTGCTCGGCAGTAAAAATAGGCAATTTTGTGACAGTTTGCATACAAAAAGTTTCGCCCCGCAACTGTAGGCAGGGCGAAACTTTTTAAGTGTTTCAAACTTTTTTGAATCTGGCCTCTTTTTGCGGGGCTTTTAAATCACTTTTAAATGATAGCGCTCCCCACCCTTATTATTTCAATACCAGAGTTCCAGTTACATCCTCCACCGTTAAAAAGTAATCTGTCATATCATAACCGCCCATCTTTTCGCCGGTATAATGGTACATAACAACATCTGTCTCTCCATGGCCATCGATTTTCATATTTACAGTAAACTATCCCCTCATTGAACTTCTTGAACATTCATTATATAATTCAATAAATAGATCGTGGAGGGATTTACTATGGATGCTTCGCTTAGCTTACTTCTTTTAAAGAAAATAGTAGTTTTGTTCATCATGGTGTTCATGGGCTTTTTGACTGTAAAGCGCGGGCGCTTAAAGAGTACGGACAGTTCCGT
>JAZRXC010000034.1:0-38079 GCA_045600025.1 Lachnospiraceae bacterium | reverse complement strand
CGACGGGGAAATATGTAATCTAAAATTCTGATCTTTTCCATTCCGAAATTTCTCTGATACGGTCATCCAGTCCCGAATATCGCATTTGCTCCTCATTATTATCAACCATCGCCGTAAATGTATCCGGCAGGCCGACTATGCACACACAAGTTTTAGCTCTTGTCACTGCAGTGTAAATAAGATTGCGATTCATCAAAGGACGAGGTCCCGTAAGAAGTGGTATGACAACCGCAGGGTATTCGCTGCCTTGCGATTTGTGAACTGTAATAGCATAGGCAAGCTCCAGCTCCTCCGCTCCCGTAAACGGATAGGTGACGAGCTTACCGTCATCGAATTCAACAACTATTTCCTCTGAGTATAAATTCATTTCGCGGATAATTCCGATATCCCCGTTAAATACGCCGGTGCCCTCTTCCGTCACCATGCCGCGCTTGTTACGAATTTCCCATTCCAGTTGATAGTTGTTTTTTATCTGCATAACTTTGTCGCCGGTGCGGAAAATTCCTGCAGGAAATTCCTTTTCCCTCTTATTGGCAGCCGGCGGATTCAATGCCTGTTGAAGTACTTTATTTAAATTGAATACTCCGAGCGCCCCCTTTCTCATTGGAGTAAGCACCTGAATATCAAAGCTCGATGCGTGGACATAATCCGGGAGCTTTTGCGATACAAGTGTAAGGAGCGCACCTGTTACGTGTCCCGCATCTTCACGTTTTACAAACATAAAATCTTTGCTCTGCACATCTGTATCAATATATTCGCCCCGATTGATCTTGTGCGCATTTATAACAATATCGCCGGCATCGTCCTGCCTGAATATGCGATTAAGTCTGATTACGTGAAAGCCTTCGGATTCAATCAGATCGCGCAGAATATTTCCCGGTCCGACGGAAGGAAGCTGACTGGCATCTCCGACCATGATAAGACGTGCCCCGACCGGAATTGCTTTAGTAAGTGCATTCATCAAAAACAGGTCCACCATAGACATCTCATCAATTATGATAACGTCAGCCTCAAGCGGGTTTTCTTCGTTGCGCATAAAATGTACAGCTGACCTTGATTCATCAGGATGACCGACAAACTCAAGCATTCTGTGAATCGTCTTTGCCTCCATGCCTGTTGCTTCGGTCATGCGCTTGGCAGCCCTTCCCGTAGGCGCCGCCAGCTGCACCGCAAGTCCTTCATCGGTAAATGCTCTGATTATAGCGTTGATGGTAGTGGTCTTACCTGTACCGGGGCCACCGGTTATAACAGTAACGCCGTGAGCGAGCGCTCCGAATACCGCATCGCGCTGATCTTCATCGGGTTCCAGATCCTCTTCTTCATCCAGTACCTTCAGAATTTCATTTATGCGTTTTTCATCAACATCGTAATTGATATCAAGGTCAAACAGACGCCTTGCAATATTTTCCTCCATATAATAATTTACAGAAGCATAGATTATGTCATCGCCGTCTTTTTGCTTGATGATTATTTTCTTATCGAGCACGAGGTCCATAAGAGCATGCTCTATCTGCTCTTTTGTTGCTTCGAGAATTTCTGATGCGACATCAAGGAGCACCGTGCGGGGCAAATACACATGCCCCTCTTCAAGCGCTGATGTGAGTGCATAGTATATTCCGCTCTTAATGCGGAAGTCACTGTCATAAGAAAATCCGAGCTTGACTGCTATGCCATCCGCGATGCGAAAGCCGACACCTTCTATGTCGTCTGCCAGACGGTAAGGATTTGTTTGAAGAACCGAATAGAGATTATTGCCGTATTTTTCGTAAATCTTCACGGCAAGACCTAATGAAATGCCATACTGCTGCAGATATATGAGCGCCTGACGCAGATCACGCTTTTCAGAAACCTGCTCGCCGATTTGTCTCGCTCCCGATGAACTGATTCCGCGTATTTCGCAGAGTCGTTCAGGCTCCTCATCTATTATTCGAAGGGTATCTTCCTTAAATGTAGCAACTATACGCGCCGCCATCGCAGGTCCGATGCCTTTAATAGCACCGGAGCCTAAGTACCTCTCAATTCCGATAAGGTCCTCCGGCTCCGTTACTTCATAAGATTCTATATTAAACTGTTCCCCATATGTGGGGTGAGTGACAAATGTGCCGTGAGCCGTTAAATGTTCACCTTCATTTATCTCGCCGAGATTACCGGTTAGGGTAAAAAGCTCGCCGTCAGATGCAAGTTCCAGCACGGTATATCCGTTTACATCATTATGAAAAATTATGTGATCTACGTATCCGGATATTGTGCTTTTTGACATCTATAATCAATATTCCTCTTTTTTCTTCTCGTGCATGTACTCGATGAACTTACCGGTACCGGTTGCTACTACTGTCGTTGCGTCTTCGGCAATAATTGTATTAATACCGGTCTTCTCTTCGATGAGCTCGTCCAGACCGCCAAGCAAGCTTCCGCCTCCTGTCATAACGATTCCTCTCTCGAAGATATCGGCTGCAAGTTCAGGCGGTGTGCGCTCAAGCACGTTGTGTACGGCTTCAACAATCTTCATAGCCGGCTCATTGAGCGCTTCCATCATCTCATCGGAAGTAATGGTAATGGTCTTAGGAAGACCGGTTACGAGGTTTCTTCCGCGAACGTCCATGGTAAGCATCTCAGGACGCGGATATGCGCATCCGATATTTATCTTAATCTCTTCTGCGGTACGCTCACCGATTAAGAGGTTGTGCTTCTTTCGAATGTAGCGAACGATTGCGTCATCAAAATCATCGCCTGCGACCTTGACGGAATTGGATAATACAGCGCCGCCGAGTGAAATGATTGCGATATCGGAAGTACCGCCGCCTATATCTACTATCATATTTCCGCAAGGCTTGGATATATCAATACCTGCGCCGATAGCAGCAGCTACGGGCTCTTCGATAATGCATACTTCGCGGGCACCTGCCTGATATGTAGCATCCTCAACAGCTTTTTTCTCTACTTCGGTAGCGCCTGAGGGAATGCAGACAGCTATACGGGGCTTGCGCAGAGTACGCTTACCCATCGCACGTCTGATGAAATACTTGAGCATCTTCTCCGTGATATCATAATCAGAAATAACGCCCTGACGTAACGGACGGATTGCTACTATATTGCCGGGTGTACGCCCGATCATCTTGCGGGCCTCTTCACCTATCTCTTTTATTTCGTTTGTATCCTTGTCGTAGGCAACAACTGACGGCTCTTTTAATACTATGCCGCGGCCTTTGATATATACCAAGACACTCGCAGTACCGAGGTCAATTCCTATATCCATAGAAAGCATATTATATCCTCCTTCATTCCTTTTTATGATATAAGAAACAACGCCGTTTTTCAAGAAGCAAATTCAAAAACTCTCTTTAGTGTTTGCATTGCCGAGCGTTCGTGTAAATGGTATAATTCAGGAGAAATAAAGGAGATACTATGATTGATTCTTTAGAAAATGCCAGACTCAAGCTGGATGAAATCGATTCCGAAATTGCGAAGTTATATGAAAAGCGCATGCAAGTAATATCTCAGGTTGCACAGATCAAGCAGCAAAAAGGGCTGCCTATATATGATGAGTCGCGAGAATCCAGTATGAAAACAAGAATAGTTAACGGTTTAGCAGATCAAAATATTACGCCGTATTATCCTGAAATATTAGATGCATTTCTTACCGCATCCAAGAAGTATCAAGAGGATTTAAAGAATAAATGAAACATTTCCTGCGGCTTATAGCCGTTGTCACTTCATTATGTATAATATCATCGCCGGTTTATGCGGCATCTGTTACGACGTCCGCAGCGCCCGCCGCAGATGCTCATCTTGCTGATATATCCGGCATCCCCGGAATAGCGGCTCCCCCGGACCTCGGTGATCAGGCTATAATTCTCATTGAGGCAAAAAGCGGAGCAGTTCTTTATGCGAATGACGCCGATACCGCTTATTTCCCCGCCAGCATTACAAAAATCATGACCGCACTTCTCGTCCTTGAGAATTGCGGCCTCGATGATATCGTAACCTTCTCATATCGCGCCACCCATGAGCTTGAAGCAGGGTCATCTTCTATCGCAAGAACTGAAGGTGAGCAGCTTTCCGTCCGCGAATGCTTATATGGCCTTCTTGTTGCTTCCGCAAATGAAGTTGCGCAGGCGCTTGCGGAGCATGTATCCGGAAGTTTTGAGGAATTCGCCGTTCTTATGAATAAGCGTGCTGAAGAGCTCGGCTGCACCGGTACTCATTTTTCAAATCCTTCCGGACTAAATGATCCGAATCACTATACCACCTGCCGTGACATGGCGCTTATCTTACGCGCAGCTATCGCGCAACCTGATTTTCTTGAAATCGCAAGCACGACAAGTCACGTAATTCCCGCCACCAATAAGCACAGCGAGCCCATTGGTGTATTTATGAAGCATGAGTTGCTGCGCGGTTCAGACAAATATGAATATGCCCGCTGCGGCAAGACAGGCTATACCTCTCTTGCAGGATATACTCTTGCCACATATGCGTCCAAGGACAATATCGATCTGATTTGCATCACTCTTAATTGCGAGAGTTCCGAGCAACGCAGCTCCGGCACAAAGGCTTTATTTGACTATGGTTTTTCAAATTTCAAGATTTTTAACGTAACAGAAAATGATACTGCCATGCTTGCAAATAAAGACCTGATTCAGGATGAGTCCTTTATGGGCGGTAATCTCCTGGATTTGAAAGTTGCAGATGATACCTATATCATGTTGCCTATTGGTATTCCCTTTGATAGACTTTCCGGAACCTTTAAGTGGAATGCCGAAAACAGCAATGACAAAATTGCTTCTATCGAATATAAATACGGTTCTACCGTCGTAGGCTACGCAGATTTGATTTTCAATAGCAGCAGCAATGATCCGTACGATTTTCTTCGTAATGATACATATCCCGACAGTTACATTAAAGAAGTAGATGAGAAGGTGCCTACATGGCTTATTATTCTTATCGTTGCCGTGGGAATCTGTGTGGCGGTTCTTATATACAAGGGAATCTCTTATTTCCTGAACGGAAAGTATAAAAAGCGCCGCGGAGCTAAACTCAGCAAACATTTGAGATAGATATAACAAAAAGCAACCTGATAGGTTGCTTTTTTGTTACGGTTATTGTCAATTAATTCTTTTTGCTTTTTTTAATTCTTACGCGACGACGCTTTTCAATGATGAGTTCGCGTTTTCCTTTAATATATTCGACCGCCAAGTCATCTGCCATCTTTACTGTCTTTACAATAAATATCTCATCATCGCCGGTCTTCTTCAGCCTTATCTTGCCTTTTATATATCCGTGATGAGGGCACTGGACAAGGCTTAAGTACACATTACCGCCGGCAGAAAACCATTTGAGCTTTTTCCAAACCGGGAGCTTACATTTCGGACATTTCAGCAGTGTGACGTTTTTATCTGACATCGCAGCTTCTTTTGAGGGGAACGGGCGCGATACGTATTTTCTATATGTGCCAAAGTCAAGTTCTATCTCTTCTGAAGCATTTATCGGAAGCCTGTGATAATCGACTGAGATGTATTTACTGACTGAATCGAAGTCCATATGCTTCATAATCTCAGCGGTGTAATATGCATCATCTAGGGCTCGATGGAAAGGTACCGTCTCCCGAATCGACATCTCCGAGGCTGCTTCTTCAAGTGCCTTACGGCTCTTTCCGTCATCATACAAGAGACTGTATAACTTCTGGAGGTCATAGAACAGCAATGGCTTGGGGAACGGATTCGGAATCTTGTAGTAGTCCATATTGCGCTGCAATTCCGTTACATCCAGATTGCCCCAGCTGACAAACCTGTATTCCTCAGGGCCGCACCATTTAAGGAAATCTCGGATAACTCGTGAAAATGTTCTTGCATTGCGGAGTTCTTCCTCATCCACCGGCACTACTTCCTTCATGCGGAAATGCAGATGATGATATACCAGCGGTCTTATTACCTCTTGGAAGGTTCCGATTTCTTCGCGGGCTTCATTTAATTTTATAGCGCCTATTTCTATTATTTCGAAGGGAAGCTTGGGATTTTCCTTAGCTTTTCCTCCGGGGCACTGATTCCATTCAAGATCAAATACAATATAATTCATAATCTAAACCTTTCGGAATAGTATATCACAGACTGTCCGAATCGGCAAGGATGCAAAAACCGGTGACATGCCATCACCGGTTAATGTTTTCTTCATCTTAGTGTGTGAGCAGATACCCTATTGCATCCTGGTCTGCTACTATCTCATAATGCTCACGATAGTGATATTCGAGACTCGCTTTTTCTTTTATCTGAGGGCCATATTCGGTCAAGGTATTGCAAATCGCAAAGAATTCTTCAGCAGACATCTCATCTTTATGTAGTACCAGGAAATAGTCGTTGCTCTTCTTGCGATAGTACAGACTTGCCGTACCGGTAAATTTCTTCGCAATGACACGCGCAGCATCTTTGGCTTTTTTAATATTGGTGTACAGGAACACTGCAACCTTCGGCATCTCGGAAGGAGAAAGCGGCGGCAAATCCTCGGTTGTGAGTTCTTGCAGCAAGCTATCATCAGCTTCGTCCTGATCTCCCGCCAGGAAAGGCAAAGTCTTTTTAATGAATCCTTCTATATCTGACATGTCAAGATGACGCAACTGCGGCAACTGTGCAGCTACGGGATCATGATCAATCTTCGTAATTATTATATTGATTTCCTCTCCGTTGCCCGGGCGCGCTTCAATAACAAGCGGCTTGTCCTCTGCCAAAAAGCCAAACTGGCGCCTTGCTGATTCAACCATCTCAGCGAATAGCTGCTTAGCCTTGCCTGTGCTGAATACCAGTTCCTTCAGGGAAATGTGGCGTGCTTCAAGATCTCCGCAGGATATTGTGCAACGTATTTGGTTGTTATTGATTTTCTCAATTTTCATATTTTTATTTTAACTCACCACTCGTCAGTGGTAAAGCACTTAGAAATGCTTTTTAGATTTTTTTCATAAAGTAAAAGAGCCGGCCTGCCGCCGGCTCTTTGTAGTGGGAAATTATTCCTCTACGATAGCTCCGGTAGGGCAAACAGCTGCGCATGAACCGCAACCTGCACATGCAGCTGCGTCGATAACATACTGTCCGTCTCCTTCAGATATAGCGCCAACAGGGCACTCAGCTGCGCATGTTCCGCACATAACGCAAGCATCAGTAATTTTGTATGCCATAACTAGATACCTCCTTGGTTTTATGACCTCATTGTAATACAACGATAGTTATTTTTCAAGTACCGTATGCACCTTGAATTCTTTTTATTTGTGGTATATACTTTAGGCGAATTAAATATGGAGGTATTTGATATGACTATCACAAAAGATATGACTATCGGCGAGATTCTGCAGTACGATATAGGTATCGCTCCTATCCTGATGCAGGCCGGTATGCACTGTGTTGGTTGCCCTTCTTCTCAGGGTGAGTCCCTTGCCGAAGCTTGCATAGTTCACGGTATGAATGAAGAACCGCTGCTTGAAGCTATCAACGCTTATCTCGCTGCAAAATAATAAAAAGCCTCGCATGAGGCTTTTTATTTTGTGCTATTGCACACATTCTTTTAATTTTTGAGCTCGCCATGCGACCTCTGAATATATCTGTTGTTCATCTATCATCACAAATCTCCGGTCTTCCATCACGACCTCACCGTTAATGATAACCGTTTCAACTTCACTGCCATATGATGAATATACCAGTGATGATAATACGCCATTTAGCGGCATAAATTCGGGATTGCTGAGATTGAGTATAATAAGATCCGCCTTGTATCCTTCTTTAATCTTTCCGATATAATCTCCCATGCCGAGTGCTTCTGCGCCGTCTTCTGTAGCCATCTTAAGCACTTTTTGCGCAGGCATTACCGTTGAATCTTCATATATGCCTTTATATATCTGAGCTTCTGCTGCCATCTCTCTGAACATGTTTAATGTGTTGTTGCTGGCTGCGCCATCAGTTCCGAGCGACACCTTCACGCCTGCCTGCAGCATCAAAGGAACAGGGGCTATTCCGCTACCGAGCTTCATGTTACTCATGGGGTTGGTGACCAGATATGCCCCCGTATTCTTTAAGATATCTATATCTTCCTGTGTTGCTTTTACACCGTGCGCTACTATTGTATGTCCGTCCAAAAGGCCTATGCTCTCCGCATAAGCTATCGGCGTGAGGCCTTCATGCGCGGCTTGGCAGTCGGCGACTTCTTTGGCGGTCTCTGATAAGTGGATGTGCATAGGGATTCCGGTTTCCTGTGCTATCCCTGCGATTTGTCTGAGGAAGCTCTCTGAACAGGTATACACTGCATGCGGCGCAAGTGCCGGAACTATAAGGTCATTACCTTGCATTTTTTCTATGTGCTCAAGTGCACTGGTAAGTCCTTGTCTGCCGTATTCTGCTCCGGGCGAGTCAGCAACTCCGCGGCCGAGCATTGCTCTGATTCCGCAGTCAGTTACCGCTTTTATTACGGAATCAAATTTGAGATACATATCATTAAAGCAGGTCGTTCCTGTTTTAATCATCTCTATTATCGCAAGCATCGTTCCCCAATAGCAATCCTCTGCCGTCATCATATCTTCGCGGGGAAATACGCAGTCAAACAGCCACTTATCGAGCGGAAGATCATTTGCCATGTTGCGCAACAGGCTCATATAGCCGTGGGTGTGCGCGTTGACAAGGCCCGGCATAACCAGCTTGTCCGTACAGTCGATTACTTTATCGGCTACGAAATTAACCGGTTCAAAGCCGACTGCAACTATGCAGTCGCCGGATATATACACGTCAGACTGAGTGATATAAAAACCTTCCTCCCCTGACAAAAGTACGTTTGGATTTTTTAAAAGCAATTTCATATGTGCCTCTCACTTAAATCTTTTAATGCTTCAGCAGCATTCAGTGTTCTGCCGGCTTTATAATCATCATAACCATGCTGAAGTTTTGCATGGAGTTGAGCTTCTGTCATCTGTAAAACATCAATATCCGTCGGTGGCTTAGGTACTGCTTCTGTAGCTGATTTTAATGTAGGATTTTCTATTAGATTTAGTGCTGCTAATTTTTCCATATTCGCCGTATCCAGTCGATAAAAATGAACATCTTTATCGTTTTTTGTAAATAATTAACACTGTTTTCCTTTTCCGTAGTTAAATTTTGCAAACCACATTTAATTAGGCATAATCGTGCGTAGCTTTAACTGTCCTTCCCTTTATGGTCAGTTGCTAAAAATTCTTTGCATGCCGTGATCCATTCCTCATCAGTCATATCATGAAATGCTTCAGAAACGTCCGCATAGTCTATTGTACCTATATATTCACGTGCTATTTGCAAACTATTCTCTAACAATATTTCTTTATCACCGACAAGTTTACAGTAAGCATCATAAACAGTTGGATCAGCAGATGTACAATCTTGCCACATAAAAGGATTCATATCACTTATCACAGTGTTTATTTTATCATCTGTATGGGAAGCATCTTCATAATAAGCATCCAACACATAGTATATTAGCGTAAATAGTTCAAATTTGTTCACTTTCTTATCCTTCCTTTAAATACATTTTTGCTAAAACCTGTTGCAGAATCCCAAGGACGGTAAGGATTATTTATACCACCATTTTGAACAACTCCATCTTTGCTTGATACCCATAATTGAGAACCATCTTCATAAATTCGAGCGTTCCAATCCAATCCGCGTAAATCCTTCCCTGCATGTGCCGTACTATCATTCGCCAAATCCAACAGTAACTTTCTATTTTCAGGCGTATCAGGCAAATGCCCGTCCTCTTTTCTAAAAATATGTTTTAATTGAGCATCATTATCAGGGAGATTTATTTTTCCTTTTAACTCATCAGGAATATTTTCCGGCTTATCCCCATACGTTCCTTTATATAAATCGCTTTGTCCTGCGCCCATCAGTCGTTCCTCACTATACTTGTCCAATCTTCATATTCTACAAACTGAGTCTCAGGATATTTTGCTTTTATTTCATCCGGCATTTTGCTATATACGAGTACAATTTCGGGTTCTAGCGTTTCCATCATTGCATCCATTCCGGCTTCAAAATAATATCTATTTACTTTATTTTTAAGCTGTCCGTATGAGCCAACAGAAACAATGCTATTCTTTTCAACCCCTGCAAAAGCAATCCTTTCCGGTAGAAACTTTGTTGTATATGTTCTTTCGTCGCCCCAGCGAACACATGGTATTACATACACTCCATGTTTCTGCATGCAATAGCCTATAGCTCTGTTCCTATAAATATTTGTGATCTGAAGCGACAACGGCATATCTCGATATATCGAGCAATCCGGGGAAATAAAGCCTTGATACTGTTTCAGGATTTCAATGTATTCATCAGGATGTGCAAGAAGGTCACTGAATTCCGTATCGTTTTCATATTCGCAAACAGCAAAAGTCTTCTTGTCTGCTTTATCCATTTTGCTAAATGGAACAAGCTTCTTGGGAATAATCATTTTCTTCGGCTTTTTAATGATTGGAATTTCAAAAATGCCGTCGAATTCGGCGCCTTTTACAAGTTCAGGATTACAGCCATCAGAGAGCTTTGCTGCATTTCTTACAGCGCTGTCTACTACACTTTTCTTTTTTGTTGTCGTTTTCTTCTTTGTGGCCATGCTATTATTCTCCAATAATTTCAATGCTACTGTCAACTAAAACAAATCACTATGACTTCCGGTTCTAATCAAATATAGAATTACATTGTCATTAGAATACTTATAAACTAGTAACCAGTCAGGCTCTATGTGAAGTTCTCTGCAATTTTTAAAATCTTTTGAATTACGAAGAGGATGATCTTTGTATTTTTCAGGAATCGGCGAACCATTAACCAACAGTTCTAATACAGCACGAAATTCACTGATATCAAGTCCGCGCTTCACTACCATTTCAAAATCCTTCTTAAACTTGGATGTCTTCCTGATATCATATTTCATTTAAGCAAATCCTCCATAAAATCATCAACGCTCGTATAAGTTTTGGCGAGTTCAGGGTGTTTTTCCATTTCGTCGACTTCTGCGATTGCGGCTAATGTTGTTGCATTGGGGATTTCTTTTCTTACTTCAAAAGGAATTGCTTTTTCGCGAAGCATTTGCCTTAAAAACATATTTACGGCAGTTGACAAATCTAAGCCAAACTCAGCTAGCATTGCCTGGGCTTTGGGCTTAATATCTTCATCAATGCTTATATTAGTTGCTACTTTTGCCATATTATTGCCTCCTCACGTACATATTATATCATGATTGAGTGAAAAGTCAACATAGTATGCGCATAATATGTTGACAAAATGACTGCAGCAACTTGATTATTTTCTCTTCTTCCTTTTCCCCAGCAGTTGAATTACTGCCAATATTACTATCGGAATCATTGCCGCGAGGAATATGTTCTCATTTGGCAGGAATGAATACGTGCCGTCATCACCGAGGATCTGCTCTGCATTTCGGAGCACCCACGCTCCTATCGCAGGGCCGATGAGGCCGGGGACAAATACCTGGCCTATGATGCGTACGCCCTGGAAACGGCCTGACAATCCTTCGGGGATGTCATTTCTGATTGCCGCCCCGTATACCGACATGCCGGACAGATACCCCGACATCATAAGGAGCGAGCCTATAAATACAAGAGCGGTGTTTTTGCTGAAAAAGAGCAGCAAATACCCTGTGATGAGCATCACATAACAAGGGATGCAAGAGAATTCAAAGCCTTTTTTATCATATAACCTTCCATAGAAGAATGTCACCGCTGCGGCAAGTATAATTGCCGGTGCCATAATCAACACATAGTTATCAAGGCCGAGACTGACTTCGTAATATATAATGAGATACGGCATAAATATCTGTATTGAGATGCCGAATATTGCAAATGCCAAAAGGCGCAGATATAATCTCTTATTTGCTGCGCATAGGGATGGGCGAAAGCTGTAGGCCAGCACTTCTCCGATATTCTCGCATGTTCCGGTAAGGCCCGGTTGTTCTTCTATCAGGAAGAATCCGGATATACCAATCAGCGTAGTCAGTATACCGATAATATAGTATATCGTTGTCCATGCTTCTGAGGTATTAAGGTTAAAGCTCATGAAGCCGCCAAATACGATGAGAATCGATAGCAGGGGCATCATGGAGTTGACGCCCTCTATCCTTCCGCGGTTAGTTTCATCGCCCCTGTCAGTAAGCCAGGCATTGTATGCTGCATCACTTGCCGTGGAACCAAAGAACGTCATCACGCAATCCATGACTATGGTCATCATAACGCTCTTTATATAGGCGAAGCTGATGATGCTGATACCCCATATCAGATAGCCCACGCTCATAAAAGCTTTGCGGCGACCGATTTGGTCGGAGACCGCGCCCATGATGATGGTTGTCAGCGCTGCCATAACTGCGCTCGCCATGACCATCGCGGATATCTCCCCCGCCGTGGCATTGAACATCTTGTATATGAACACGTTGAAATACATGTTCTCAACTACCCAAGCGACCTGACCCATCAGGCCGAATATCAGCATGGCTGTCCAGAATTTTCCACCGAGTTTTTTCATGTCAGTCTCCTTTATGTAAACCTAAGTTAATTATAGATTTTTTCGCCGGCAATCTCAACAATAAAAGAGCGCACATCTTTTCAATGTGCGCCCTCATCTATTACCCGGCTTATCTATTCGCCGGAATGAATGTTTGTCCGTTCACTAAATATAAGCGTACTTTTCCATCATCAGTGGTGATGCGTACAAAGAACTTATCGATTTCCTTACATGATGTATAGGTATTAGACTTAATCCAGGTACCGTTTTCAGTCTCCGCTACTTCTATCTTGGTTACTTTAACGCCTGCAGTATCAACACTTACGGTAGCGGTATAAGTTGTAACATTTCTGCCATGTCCGAACAACCAGTCAAACCAGCCATAATAATGCCTTGTCTGTTTGGTGTCATACGTAACCGACGGTTTAATATATTGATATTCTTTATCATATGCGCCGCAAATACACTCGTGGGTGTCATCATCATAGATATGATCTTGCACTTCAATTTTACCGCAGTTCTTGCAGATGTGCTTGTGCGTTCCGTCATTGCAGTCTATCCAGCAGCCAAAATCATGGTCTCCTACTGCATCCTGATACAATTCAGCGCATACATAACATGTGGAAAGTTTTGTGCCATCTATTACAGTGCTCAAGTAATATGTGGTGGTGACTTCCCTGGTGATTGTCTTACTTCCCCAGCCGAATATCCATCCAAAGAAACTACCGGTTGTCTTAATCTTCTGTGTAGTCTTAATGGAAGTGCTAAACGCGCCATTCTTGTATGTCCAGACGGTGGCATTGTCGCTGTCCGTATAGGTGAGTTTGCCGTCCTTCATGGCAAGATACGGGAACCGCAGCATGCCAAGCGTACCGGGCTCGGATGTCTTCATAATTTTCCATCCACCGGAGACTGCTTCAAATCTGAACCAGCCGGCTTCCTTGCCATTCAGCTTGAGCTGATAGTTTTCACCATCTACAGGCTTTGTAATCTTCTGCTCGTATTCACATTCATTCGGATTCACTGCGAGTTTAAGAACAGCGTCTTCAAAAACGACCTTTTCGCCGCTTCTGTCTGCCTTGAAATACTTTGCGACATCGCTGCAAGTGCCGGAAATCGTCACGGGAGTGCCCTCTACGGGAACGGTTTTCGTGGTCACATAGACGTTCATACCGTTTGCAGGCGCCTTTTCGGTGCTGATGGCAAAGGTTGTGCCGTCATACAGGAAGAGGTTGCTTGCCTTTCCCTTACCGTCGGTATTGCCGGTGATCTTCGCCGTGCCGCCGAGGGTAATGGCAGCGTCGGTTGCGACATACACACCTGCGCCGCGCTTATCCGCAACGTCGCTCAGCGTATTGCCGGAGATTTCACCGCCGGTCATCGTCATTTGAGCGTACAGCAGATAGACCGCACCGCCCTTGGCTTTCACGGTTCCGCTTCCGTCGTCAAGACCGCTGACAGAGCATCCGCTGATTTTACCGCCGGTGATTTCAACGACGCCGCTCCATGCGAAGATCGCGCCACCGGCAACTGTTGCCGAGCAGTTCTTGATCTCGCCGCCAGTCATGGTGAACTTACCGAGTGCGGGAACATAGATCGCGCCGCCACGTCCGAGTTTGCTGTTAGTCGTGTCGTAATCGTCACTCAACGTCTTACAATCCGTAATGCTTCCGCTTTCCAAAACCGTTTCGCCGTTGGAAATAATGGCGGCACCGTAAGCAGAAGTTCCGCCGGTGATTGTTCCTGTTTGAGCGGTACTGTTGTCCTGAATGGTGAGCTTGCCGTTTACCGTAAAGACATTGCCTTTTTCAACGGCGGCGTCTTTGTTCTTCAGACCTCTGTCTAATGTGAAACCGTTCAGATTCAGAATGACATTCTTGCCTGCCGGGATCCTTATTGGTTCTTTACCGTGATGCTGCTCAGCCCAGCATTCACCGTTTGCCTCTTCACAAGCGCAGCCGGTACAGGTGATGTCTCTGAGCAGTTTAATGGTGAGTACGCCGTCATTTTCGGTATATTCAAGTGCTCCTGTAGGTATCGGATTGCCAAGACAAGCTTCGAAGAGTTTATCCCAGTCTGAATACAGCTCAGTGAAATTGCCTGATAATTTGAGATTGAAATCATACAAACCGAAATCCGCGCAGTAAATCTCTGTAGCGGCAGTTGCTGCGTCTTCGCCACCTGCAATGACATCGGAAATATTGTCATTTAATACGTCAAACAGTACAAGGATATTTTCTTTTATCTCCATCAGATGATCAAGCATATAACGTATCTCATCCGACATTTTATCTGCAGGCGTATCGTAATCATACTTGCCCGTGAAATTATTGTTGAGTATCGTATCAAAGCAAGACAGCATCGTATCTACGAGGACTTGTCTTACATAATCGCACTTTTCTTCTGTGCTAAGCAGTGCAAAATCATCCCTTGACATAAGCTTGCTGTAATTATTATAAATAAAATGATTTGCTTTATCTTCGCACCAATTATCTGCACACTGCTTGAATGCGGCGATTTCGGCACTGTCAGCGATTCCGAAGAGCTTGCATATATCTGCGGCATATGCCTCATAAGCTGACTTGGGATTGGCAAGCGCATCGCCGTTTACCTTATCATCCGTCAGGAAAGTCCGCATTGCTTCAAAACATTCATTGCTGCCAAATGTCTTTCCTTCTTCAGTCAGGCACATTTCGCACAGTAACAGTCTGTCCTCATTTACCTCGTTGTATAAAATGCAATAATTTGGTAAATCATTATCCACATACGCTTCAAACAGGTCGAGCAGTTTATAGCTCAGAGGTCCTGCATTGCTGATGATGCATTTGAGTCCGTCGATAGCATCTGTTTCAGGTGTCATGGAAAGCAGCCTGTTAAGTGCGGCATTCACACTTAAGAATGATATATAGAACAACGTGTCTCCGAACCGGTCCGCATCTTCTGATATTTTGAAATCTCCGTTAAAGAATTCATAGCAACCTGCAAATCCTGCATTTGCGGGGTCAGAAAGGAAATATGCCACTGCTTCGTATGCATCATCAGGATCCTCTCCCGTGTAAATGGTAAGAAGCTTGATCAACATCTTTGTATGCTCAGACAATGTCACCGGAGTGTCATTTTCTACGAAGCTGGCAGATATCTCGACATCTTCTTCAGGCATGGCAAATGTACCGAATGAAGTGTAGTCGGTAGATGTACTGCCATATGATACGGTAATCTTGTCAAGCTTGTAGCCGTATTCTGATACAGCTGCAACTTTCAGTTCGGTACCGGCTTCAAATTCTGCGCCGTCAGCTGTCAGAACCACCACGTTACTCTCGGTCCCGCAATAAAACCACTCTTCCGCATTGCCAATCACTATATATCCGTGCTCGATTGAATTGTCGAGACTGACATGGTTCTTTGGTCCATCCGCAAACGCTACGACGGGCAGTAATGTCACAACCATAGCTGCGGCCAGCAGAATACTTAAGATACGTTTCTTCATGTTCAATAAATCCTTCCTGAATTAAACGCATAGAGCAAACTATTTGCCCTAAATAAATACTATTGTGCATTATATCATATATTTTGACAAAATGGTAACATTATTGCAATATTGTGCATACTATAAGCGCAAAAAAATAAGCCCCGAAAAATGCGAGCATTTCGGGGGCATATTTTTTCCAAATCAGTCATTTGTTACGTTTCCGCTGCCGCTTAAATCGATGGCTTCTCCCAGGTAAGTCGGCTTTACTTTAAGAGCGCAATATAATATGTCCTTATCCCTCGCAATCCATTCTCTTACATTGCGCATTAAAGCTCCGGCATAGGCTCGGGCATCTGCAGGTGAACCATATGCCTCTATCCCCAGGCTATTGCAGATATACAGTGCTCTGTACAGATGATATTCCTGCGTTACAATAATCATCTTTTGAACCCCGAATATTTCTTTAGCTCGATACATGCTTTCATAAGTCGAAAAGCCGGCATGATCCATGAAAATATCTTCGCTCGGAACTCCGGCATCGATAAGATACTGCTTCATTACATTTACTTCATCATATTCAACTCTTCCATGATCACCGCTGACTATAATCTTCCCGGAAATGCCCTTCTGATATAAACGAAGCCCTTCCTCCAAACGATCGGCAAGTATCGGACTGGGATGATTATCATCCCTTACTCCGGCGCCTAATATCAATATGCAATCGGCACCAAGCGCTTGCATATCTTCATCTGACACCAGTTTCTTTTTCCCGTTATTGATAATGACAATGTTACTGATTATAAAAAACAGGAAAAGAAGTATTATGGCAATAAATATAATCTTTGTGGCTTTTTTCTTTTTTAACATGTATCCTTCGAAAAACGTAAAAATGCCCAACATGATACGTAAATGCTATATATGATACGGCTAATACCTAAATCCAATATCGTTTTAGCTGTTCATAAAAGTTTTCACGAGTACCTGCCATTATAACAATTACATATTTGCCATTTTCTTCTTTAATGGTGTAAGCAAGTTCGTAATTGGTTTTATTATAGAAAATGTCATATCCTCGTATACCAGATAAATCTCCTGTCTTATCTGTTCCAATAGATGGATCCTTGCAGATAGCATCCATGGCATTCTTGTATAGTTCTTTGAGTCTTTTATCTTTAATTTTCTTTAAATACTTGGCAGCTGGAGGTAATATTCTTAATTCATACATATTATAATTCCCCAAATACCTCATCTATTGTTATATATTCTGCCGCATCTTCTGCCACAGCATCGGCTTCCTCCAGCATTCGAACTACAGCAGGTCTGATTTTAGCCTGTCGAGCTTTAAATTCTTTTAGAAGAGCTTCTCCTGAGTATCCCTCTTTTACGATATCTGCAAGTATTTGTTCTGCAAATTCACTTGACATTTCATGATGCGCAGGACGAATAATTAATTCATTGTCTTTGTAAATTAATTCTGCTTCATTGCCAAATCCTAAAGCATTAAAAAAAACTTGCGGGATCGTAATCTGCCTTTTTGAAGAAATGCTTACTCTTTTACAAGTATCTGTTACAGTAAGTGCCATCTATTTCGCCTCCGATATTTCTTTGATTCTTGGTTTCTTTGTTATATGGTACTATAAAAATATTTTTTTTGCAAGAAAAAACCTCCTCGAACAAAATGCATCAAACTTCTCTGTTATAGCCCTTCGCCCAAACCGTGCGTATTCATAGCCCTTCGGGCTATTTCATCGCGGGCTGGCGCCCTATAAACGCAAAAAAATATGCCCCTGGAAATGCAAGCATTTCGGGGGCATATTTTTTTACGTTTGCACGGTTTGTTGCTTTTCGCGTATTATCTCTTTGAGAACTGAGGTGCGCGGCGTGCTCCTTTGAGACCGGGCTTCTTTCTTTCCTTCATACGAGGATCTCTTGTAAGGAATCCTTCCTTCTTGAGAATCGGACGGAAGTCGGGATCAAGTGCTGCAAGTGCACGTGCAAGACCGTGACGGATAGCGCCAGCCTGGCCGGTGAATCCACCGCCGTGTACATTAACCTTGATATCGTACTTGCCTTCTGTGCCTGTAGCAACAAGGGGCTGCTTTACAACCATCTTAAGGGTCTCAAGTCCGAAGTACTCATCAAGACTTCTCTTGTTAACAGTGATATTGCCTTTTCCGGATGTTACATAAACGCGAGCTACGCTCTTCTTACGTCTACCGGTTCCATAACTCTTATTAGTTGCCATAGTTTAATCTCCTCCCACCAATCAGAACTTCAGTTCTTCAGGCTTCTGAGCCTGCTGCTCATGCTCGGGACCTGCATATACATGAAGCTTCTTGTACATAGCATTGCCAAGGGTTCCCTTGGGGAGCATACCTCTGACTGCCATCTCGATAACCTTCTCAGGCTTCTTAGCAAGCATCTCACGAAGAGTAGTCTCCTTGAGACCGCCTACATATTCTGAATGAGAACGATATACCTTGTCATCAAGCTTCTTACCGGTTACGGAAATCTTAGCAGCATTGATAACGATAACATAATCACCTGTATCAACATGAGGTGTAAAAGTAGGCTTGTTCTTTCCTCTTAAAACGGCTGCAACATTTGCTGCAAGACGTCCGAGGGTCTGACCTTCTGCATCTACAACGTACCATTTACGCTCGATAGCTGCAGGGTTTGCCATAAATGTGTTCATGGCTGTCCTCCTATAATTAATGTGTTCATATTAGTTAGTGCCGCTGCTTGTCCTCCGGGGCATTGGCTGACATAAGCATAGGCATTGCAATGTGATATTATATACTTGCGCGTCAATCTTTGTCAATCATAATTTAGCGGAAATTTTGACCTTTTTCATAATTCTTCTTCGGAAATAGTCGGCGGATCAAGCAGCTCTATACTGATGAGCGTGAGGCCCTCGGCAGGGGCTTTAGGTCCTGCTGCCTGGCGATCCTTTGCCGCAAGTATTTCACGCACATGTTCGGGCTCCCAATAACCGGTACCGACTCTGATAAGAGTACCTGCTATGATGCGAACCATGTTGTAAAGGAAACCATTGCCGCTGATGCGAATGATTATCTTATCTCCGTCTTTTGTTACGGAAAGGCTGTAGATGGCGCGCACGGTGTAAGTCTTACCGCCATGCGCTGATGCAAAGCTTTTAAAATCGTGTTCACCCACGAGATATCCGGCAGCTGCACGCATCTTGGCGACGTCCAGCGGAACATAATAGAAATAAGAATTCCTTCTCTCAATAGGATTCGGAACTTTAGAATTATAGATTACATATTCATAAGTCTTAATGCTGTCCCACTTGCGCGGATGAAACCAAAGCGGAACCTCCTCAGACTTCTGAATGGTTATATCCTCAGGCAGACGCTGATTAAGTGCAAAGCAAATCTTCTCGGAAGGAATCTGCGTTTCGGTATCAAATACGCAAAGATTACCAAGCGCGTGAACTCCGCTGTCGGTACGGCTGACACCAAGCACATGAATCTGCTCACCGAGCAGCTCTGTAAGCGCCTTATCTATCACAGCTTCAATGGACAGACCGTTATCCTGAGTCTGCCATCCGCAGTAGTTCGTGCCGTCATATGCAACTGTCAGCATCACTCTCTTCATACGCCGAATACCTTAAGTAATATGATACACGCAAGGAAAAGTGCAACAATAATATATGCAATCACGTCACGGAACGAATAACGAAGCGGGTGAAGCTTCGTGCGTCCGTCTCCGCCATGATAGCACCTTGCTTCCATCGCCTGCGCAAGATCAGTAGCTCTTCTGAATGCGGACACAAAAAGCGGAACGAGCAGCGGCACCATAGCCTTGGCTTTTTTGACAATATTTCCGCTCTCAAAATCCGCACCGCGCGCCATCTGTGCCTTCATAATCTTGTCCAACTCTTCAGTCAGAATCGGTATGAATCTCAGCGCAATAGAAATCATCATCGCCATCTCATGGACAGGGATGCCGATATATTTCAAAAAGCCGAGACCCTTTTCAAGTCCGTCGGTAAGCTGCGTAGGAGTTGTTGTAAATGTAACCAGCGACGCGCCAAGAATAAGGCATATCAGGCGCACAGCCATATAAATGGCCTGATATATACCCTCTTCTGTAATCGTAAGCGTACCGATTGAAACAAGCGTGCGTCCCGGTGTTAAAAACAGATTAAAGACAACGCTGATCATCAATATAACAATGATTGCCGTAAGTCCTTTCAGCATGTGTCCGAAAGGAATATGCGACAGTATTATGCACGCAGCAAGAAATGCAACGCACATAATATAACCGATATAATTATCTACCAGGAAAAGACTGACAACGTAAATAAACGTTCCCAGAAGCTTTGTTCTCGGATCGAGCTTATGAATTATTGAACTGCCGGGGTAATATTGCCCCAGTGTAATATCACGTATCATCTGCCTGTATAATATAGAGCCTTCAGTATTTCGGAAACCGCCTCATCCTCTGATATGATTCCCTCATCTACTATCAGCCCACGCTCTTTCAGCTTTTTTATAATGGCGGTAACCTGCGGAATATCAAGACCGAGGGCAAATAATCTCTCGCTGTCTGCAAATACTTCTTTCGGGCTGCCATCCATTTCAATATGTCCGTCATTTAATACAAGAACGCGGTCCGCATATTCAGCCACGTCCTCCATGCTATGAGAAACCAGTATGATTCCGATTCCGTGTTCATCATGAAGCGCCCTCATAAGACCGAGAATATCTCTCCTGCCCTGAGGATCAAGTCCCGCTGCAGGCTCGTCAAGCACCAGATATTTCGGGCTCATAGCAAGAACACCCGCAATAGCGGCGCGACGCTTCTGTCCTCCGGAAAGCTCAAAGGGCGACCTTTCATACTGATCAGTTGTCATACCAACGAGCTCAAGGGATTTTTCAACCCGCACTTTTATCTCATTTTCATCAAGGCCGAGACACTTCGGGCCAAATGCCACATCATCAAAAACCGTACTTTCGAAAAGCTGATATTCCGGATACTGGAATACTATTCCGACATTTGAGCGAAGCTTCTTCTTGTCATAGTTTTTATCGTAAATGCTCTCGCCGTCAAAAAGTACATCACCGCTCGTTGCGTGAAGCAAGCCGTCAAGATGCTGAATAAGCGTTGACTTTCCGGAGCCGGTGGGGCCTATAATCGCGGTAAAATCATCGCACGAAAAAGTAACGCTGACATCAGAAAGCGCATTTTTCGTTCTTGATTCATATTTATATGTGACGTTTTTTAACTCAATCGGCATATTGCCTCCACAAGTTCTGATTCATTAAGAACTACCTCAGGCAGCTTAAGTCCCTGCGCGCGCAGCTTATCGGCAAGCCTTGTCGCAGTAGGAAGTTCAAGGCCGTATTTTTCAAGCTCTTTCTTATGGGCAAATACTTCTCTCGGGCTGCCATGCAACACCGCATGTCCGTCATGCATTACTATTACATCATCTGCCATAGCAGCTTCATCCATATAGTGAGTAATGAGGATTATGGTTATGCCCTCGGATTTATTCAGCTTAGATACCGTCTGCATAACCTCGCGGCGTCCCTGCGGATCGAGCATTGCAGTGGACTCATCAAGTATAATGCAGGAAGGGCGCATTGCGAGCGCGCCTGCTATAGCTATGCGCTGCTTCTGTCCGCCGGAGAGCTTATTCGGGCTATCCTTTGCGTATGCTTCCATACCGACGCTGCGCAGAGCTTCCTGCACGCGACGCCCGATCTGTTCGGTAGGCACGCCGATATTTTCAGGGCCGAAGCCAACATCCTCTTCTATTACTGTTCCGATAATCTGGTTGTCCGGATTCTGGAATACCATACCTACGCGCTGGCGTATATCCCATAAGTGTTGCTCTTCAGCGGTGTCCATACCGTCTACGAACATTCTTCCCTCTGACGGCTTTTCAAGCGCATTGGTAAGACGGGCAAATGTGGATTTGCCTGAGCCGTTCCTTCCGATAATCGCAACGAATTTGCCCTTCTCTATCTCGATATTCAAATCATAGAGCGCGCTGATACGCTCCGCGACCATATCGGATTCATCGCGTCTTATATAATCGTATGAAAGCTTTTCTGTCTTAATAAACTCCATATTATTTATCCAATGCTTTAAGCCGTCTTACAACCTCCGCAATCGGAAGTCCCATTACGCTGAAATAATCTCCGTCAATTCCTTTAACAAGCACGCATCCCGGTCCCTGAATACCGTATGCGCCGGCCTTGTCCATCGGGTCACCTGTTGCGATATAATCTGCGATTTCGCCTTCAGTCAGCGGATAGAACTCAACAACTGTTTCCGTGGCAAATGTATCTTCTCCCGCCGGAGAGATAAGCGAAACGCCGGTGTATACTATATGCTTTCTGCCGCTGAGCGTGCGAAGCATTACAGCCGCTTCCGCTTCATCCTTAGGTTTACCCAGTATCTGCCCATCTATTGTAACAATGGTATCGGAACCGAGAATCATATCCGAAGGATGCTTTCCGGCTACTGCCGCTGCCTTTTGATGGGCAAGGAGCTTAACTGCCTCACCGGGGGCTGTCCCTTCGGGAATATTTTCAACTATATCCGCGGGTTCACAGGTAAACTCGAGATTCATCATCTCAAGGAGCTGACGCCTGCGCGGAGATTTTGAAGCAAGAATTAACATGTGTTGTCCTTTATTTAAGCAGTTCTATCAGTTTATCTTTTGAGCAGAAACCTACGGACATATTTGTAACCTGCCCGTTCTTCATAACAACAACCGTCGGTATTGCGTCTATCTGAAATGCGGAGGAAAGCGCCTGCTCTTCGTCAACATTGACCTTGCAGACCTTTACCTTACCTTCATATTCTTCCGCTATTGCAGCGATAGAAGGCGCAAGCATCTTACAGGGGCCGCACCAGGTTGCCCAAAAATCTATCATAACAGGCTTATCTGATTTAATAACTTCCTGCTCAAAGTTTTCGCTTGTGATCGTAATCTCAGCCATCATTAATCCTCCAATGATTTATAGTACAACATACAGTGGCAAAAGCCCTCGAACTGCGGGTCGGCAATCTGCTCGCGGAATTCCTTGCACATACACTTCGTGTCCTTGGTACGTTCTCTGCGGCAAGGGCAGTAACCGCCGGTCTGTTTCAAGCCTTCTTTTACCGTATTCGCTATCTCCGTATCCGGATTAAATATTATCTTCATATGCTCACTCTATACTATCAAAAAATTCTTTAATTCTCTGTTTGAAATCAGCTGCCTCATCGTATGCCGCATGCGCCTGGTTCGGGTAAATATACAGCTCACATCCGAGCTTTTTGGCAAGTTTTTGTGAACCCATCGGATCCATTACTTTATCATTGACTGCTCCGATTACAAGTACCGGACATTTAATATCTGAAAGTCTGTCCTCAAATTCGAAGTTTAAACAACTCTCCGACATAACGAGCAGTCTCCTCGCTCCCTCCGGAGTTCCGAAATTCAATGTTTTCTCAATTGCTTCGCGGTTTATTTCCTGATACTCCTTTGAGTATACATTTTCAAAGAAGTATTTGTTTATCGCACGGATATCCTCCGTCTTGCATAGCTCATTCATTTTTGAAAAGAACTTCCGGCTCACTTCGTTATGAGTTGCAAGCGTTGCCGCAAATATAGCGCATTTCACAAGCTCCGGATGATTAGCCGCAAGTGCCTGCGCCATCATTCCGCCATGTGAGGCTCCGATGAGGTATATGTCCTTTATACCGAGTTCCTTGAGAATAACGGCAACGTCTTCTGCCATATCTTCCGCACTCGTGCCGGGATCAAGTACGTCTCTTCGTTCAAAAAGATAAATAGTATAGTCATGAAGCAGTATCTCGTATGCTTTTTCTACCCCTGAGGCAAACATCATTATTGAATGCAGTGCCATACCGGGGAGCATAACCATTATCCTTTTGCCGGTTCCCATAACCGCATATGAAAGTTTTATTCCGTTTTTGTCATATTTTTCTATTTTCACAATATGCCCCACTAAACCAATTTAGTATTATACATTCTTTCTGCATTCTGTTCAATATTCATAAAAGCGGCTCCCGAAGGGGAGCCGCAAACAATTTATTCAACCTTGTCTTTAATTCGATACCTTAAATACATTTCAACTGCCTGGGCTATGCAAATCGCAATTACGATAAAGAATATAATATTTCCGTAGTCGCTCATAAAGCCGTTCCAGAATCCTGCACCAAGAGCAGCAAACACTACTGCTGCGAGCCCAAGTCCCAAAGAAAGGTGCTTATTGAAAAATAAGTTCTTGCATACTTCAAGAAGCCAGAAAAGCAGCGTGCAAAGTGCTGCCCACATGCAAAGGACTTCAGCTACCGGCAATGTCTTTTCTGCATTTGAATATTCATCCCACTGTTCATTGAAATATCTTGCAGCGGCATTACATACTAGATCAGTTGAAGGATCAGTTCCGACCACTTTCGCTATCTCCGGATATGACATAAACATATCTGTTGCCGCATTTAATTTTTCTTTTTTATCATTTATTGCATCAAGCGCAGAAAAATCCATATCCAGTTGCTTTTTATTATGCTCAAGTGTCTGCTCGCCATCGTCTATCTGCGCCGCGGCGTCATCTAATTCTGCACGTGCTTTTTCGAGTTCCGCCCAGCCTTCGTCAAGTTCGGCTTTTCCTGCCTCAAGCTGTTCATAGGCTTCTTCAAGCTGCCTCTTGGCCTCCGGAAGCTGCAGCTCCGCTTCTGCTATCTCAGCCTTACCGGCATCTAACTGCACTTTTGCCTCCGCTAGTTGGAGCTCAGCTTCGGCAAGCTGTACTTTTCCTTCTTCTATTTCCGCCTTAGCTGACTCCAGGCGCTCATACAGTGAGGTGAGGCCTGTGGCTTCAAATGCTATACGCTGTGCATCTACCACAGTCTTCAAAGCGATAGTGACCAGAGACAGTTCTCCTCTTTCTTCCACGGATTTTTCATAGTTAGCCAACGCTTCATCATATTCCTGTTTTACCAGTAGCGCAGCATTATATAAAGGTTCTACCTGGGCAAATTCTTCCTCGCCTTCTTCCAGCTTTCTTTGGCCTTCTTCATACTCAAGCATACCTGCGTCATATTGCGCCTGACCTTCTTCCAGCGCTTTCTTACCTTCTTCATATTTAATGAGCCCGGCATCATACTCAGCCTTACCCGCCTCATATTTTGCCTTGCCATCTTCATATTCTTTTTTGCCCTTCAGATATTTTTCGTATCCGGCGCGATACTGTTCCTCGCCTTCTTCCAACTGTTTCTTATAGAAATCAATCTCTTCTTGTCCGATTTTATCAGTCAGAAGGTGCTCGGCAAATTCTGTGCCGATATCTCCGTATTTTTCATCACTCGCTTTTAGTTCATTGTTGATGGTTTTTAATTCAACAATCTTTTCTATGTAATCAGATATAGTCTGTTTAGATAAAGAAATATCTGAGGATATGCTTTGAGCAGTGATAGGTGTTAGTACAAGGGCTATGACTGATAATATGCAGATAACATTTGCAAGTATTCTTCTTGCAATCTTTTTAGATTTGTTTTCCATTCCGGTGGTAATCTGCAATGTTGACGCTCTGACAAATTTATCACCTATTACAAGTATGGCAGGCAGTGCCAAATTTATAAGCACCAGTGAAATTGCCGTGCCGATACCTACGAATTTACCCATGCCGGCAATAATTCCGGTTGAAACCATAAGACCTATTGCAAGTCCCGCAACTATCATTATAGTTCCGGAAGTAACAACTGTCGGAAAGCCGTGATTGAGAGCCTCTATGATAGCTTTCCTGCGATATACATTTTGATTACGCAGTTCTATGTATCTTGAAGAAACAACTATTGCATAATCAATATTTGCACCCATCTGTATTGAGCTTACAATTAGAGTACACATAAAGAATACATAGTCCCCTGTTATCGCGGGAATTGCAAAATTAATCCAAATACTTCCCTGAATTATCAGAATCAGAAGTAGCGGCATGCCGACTGATTTGAAGGAGAACATCAGTATTACCATAACAAATATAACCGAAAGAATTGAAACAGTAATACTATCGGTCTTGAATGTTTCAGAGAAATCTTTTGCACCGACAGAATCTCCGGATAACAATACCTGATCGCCATCATAGTATTTTTCGGCAATGGAATGCATTTTCTCAAAGAAAGCAAATGTTTCATCGCTTTGCTTGGGCAAATCCAAATATACAACGATACAGCTGTGCTTATCACTTTGGAGCTGTTTTTTTGCTATTGCCAGCTGATTGTGGTAGTCTTCTATCATCGCTCGCTGCTCCGTGCTGATTTCATAACTGCCATCCTGCGATACTTTATATAAGCTGTCAAAAAGATCAAGAAGCGGGACGGAATATTCCTCTATGTCCTGATTGGCTATTTCCTGCTCATTTCTATCAGCAGCCGCCATTGCCATGATGCCTTGAGCTGATACTTCATCTATTTCAGCTATTTTTACAATGTCTTTATATGTTACTTTGCTTCCGAGCTGATATTCCTCAGCAACCTTAAAATCAGCAAGTCCGAGAAGTGATTTCACCTCTTTGCATTTTTTCAGGTCATCTGAAAGCGCCATTTCTTTTTCGTAGTCGCCTGCGGGAAGTATCATTACCGACATATTGTTAGACCCGAATTCTTTTTCAATATGCGTACGCGCAATATCCATCTCACTTTGATGGAAATGCTTCATTAAGTCTCCCGTATATTCATACTTTACGAGGCTATTGCCGATATATCCGATTATTATAATAACAACAAACAGTACGGTAATTATAAGGCGTCTGGAGTATGCGAATTTGCCGAGAAAAGAAATTTTAGGTATAAAACTCTTATGTTTTGTTTTGTCAAGCAGATTGCTGCACAGCATAAGCATTGCAGGCATAAATGTAAACACCGTAATGAGTGCAACGATTATTGATTTTATCAATACAATACCCATATCAGCGCCGAGATGGAACTGCATGAATGTCATAGCAGCAAGCCCTGCAATAGTAGTAAGACTGCTTGCCGCAATGGCAGGAATTGATTTTGTCAAAGCGACTATTACAGCTTCTTTAGCCGGAAGTTTTTCGCGTTCTTCATCGTAACGGTTGCATAGAATAATCGCGTAGTCTACGCTTAGTGCCAGCTGCATAACAAACGTAATAGTATTAGAAATAGTGGATATTTTTCCAAGAAGAAAATTTGTGCCGGCATTTATTAGTGCCGCAGCAAAAAATGTTGAAACAAGAACCAGCACGTCTGCATATGTAGTTGAAGTAATAATAAGAGTAGCAATAACAACAATAGCAACAACTATTCCGACGACGATCATCTCCGGACCGAGAAATGCATCAACATCTATGAAATTGGCGTATTCATAATATTGATATGGTTCGAGATAAGCAAGTATTTGCTCTGTGGCTTTTCTACCCGTCTCTGACATGCCTCTGTCAGTGAAACTAATTTCGAACATAGCCTTATTATCATGATAGTAGTCTTGCGATTCTGCATCAAACGTAACTTTGTATATACCCTCAAAAGCAGAGATATCATCGGATATCTTAAGTGCCTCATCTTTTGATATATCCTCTACCATAACGCGAATATTTCCCATAAAGATCAATTCGCTGTTTATTATATCAAAGCCTTTTTTTGCCTCAGCATCATCAGGTAAATAATCTGTAAGATTATTCTCTAACTGTGTCCAACCTGAAGAAAATACCGAAAAAACCATAAGCGCGATAAATACTATTATTATCGCCTTACGGAACTTTACGATACTTTTTGCTAATTTGTACATGAAACCTTTTTTAATACTATCCATATATAAATGCCTGTTTTGGACAAAATGTCGGAGTTTCATTATATGGCAATTGTTCAAGGGGGTCAAACTGAAATGCGATATTTCACATATTATTAATAAATACCCGCCGAGCCTTTAAGAACAGTGGGTATTTATTATTAATTCTTTATTTTGTAATCTGCCAGAGAAACATGTTGTTCTCGGGAAATGCATCTATATCGCCTTTATCTTTAAGCCATGCAAGATAGGACCGAAGCGTGCTTCCGATAAGTACATATTGCTGATAAGTCATCTCCTGCTCGTATTCGGTAAACAATTTCTGTAAAATGACCTCAAAGATTATCGGTTCTTTGCAGATATTAAGTATCTTTTCCGCAACCTCGTATACTTTGTCAATGTTATATTGCGCCAGGGGGATGATATCTTCAGTCGGCTCAGCGTGAGAAGGAGCAAATGCCCTAGCGCTAAGTCCTTTTACTTTTTCCAAGGTGTCAAGATATGCCGCAACATCATATACATATCCGACGGGGTGCTTATCCAGCGTTTCTTTGCTGAGCAGGCAATCTGCCAGGTACACTACATCATCAGGACTTCTAAAGCCAACCATATCAAAGAAATGTCCCGGCAGTTCTATCACCTCAAAGCCGTCAGGAAGAACGTCCGCCGTTAAAAGTTCGGCATTACTCTCCGGCGCAAGCAGGAATTTTCGGCGCAATTCTTTAAACGGATACCCGCTGTATAATAAAGACGACTCAAGAATAGGATATTTGGTAAATGCGTGCTCTATACCCGGTGCATATATCTTGCAACCCGTCTGGTCCTGCAGATATTTATTTCCGCCGATATGATCGGCATGCGAATGTGTGTTATAAATGGCAGCAAGATGCCAGCCCTGAGCATCCAGTATCTGCATTATTTTCTTACCGGTATATTTATCGCCGCCGCTGTCAATCAGGCATACATCCGTATCATTTAACTTTATCAGTCCTATCTGGGTCGGGCTCTGGATATAAAAACTATCGCCTGCTATTTGATTCAGTTCGAACATTTTTCAATCCTTCTTTGATTTTATTTCTAATAATTTTAAATAAACCTTTTGTGCGCGTCAACTTTATTTATATAGAAATACGCTGTTTCTTGCTGTATACTGTCATCGTGCAGTTAAACTCTTCTGTATGGGAGGAAATATTTATGCTAATGAGTTATGAAGCGATGATAAATGAATTAAAAAGAAGATGCGATGGAATCAATCACCCTACCGCCAATCTTGCAAATGCTTCTGCGATTTTATTTAACTATATGGATGATGTCAACTGGTCAGGATTCTACCTGATGGATGGCGGAAGGCTTGTGCTCGGTCCTTTTCAGGGTAAACCTGCAGTTGTTGAAATTGAAACAGGTAACGGAGTGTGCGGAACTTGTGTTGCGGAAAATAAACTGCAGCGTATTGCTGATGTACATCAGTTCAGCGGTCACATTGCATGCGACCTCGCTTCAAACTCTGAAATAGTTATTCCCATATATAAGGATGGTGATATCTACGGTGTCCTTGATATGGACAGCCCCATCACAAATCGTTTTTCGGATAGTGATGAGGCCGGATTAGTAAAATTCGTTAAAGAGTTGGAGAAATATATTTAAGCTGTGACTTTTCATTCATCTCAGAAAATCAATCATCGGGGAATGTAACGCATACTTTCCCGCATTTTCCGGAAGCCATCAGCGCATATGCTTTATCTGCTTCTTCCAGTGTGAAGCGGTGAGTGATGAGCTGATCCGGATGGATACCCCAGCGTACAAGATGCTCTACGAGATCTTCCATACGCCACAGTGATGTTACCCATGAACCGTAGATGGACTTCTGTCCGTGCATAATATCGGGTGAGGGATTAAAGGTTACGCTGTTGCCTTCGCCGACCATAGCCATCTTGCCCCATTCACGTGTGCAACGGATTGCCATTGCTCTTGCAGCATCATTTGCGGAGCAGTCAACCGTACGCTCACAGCCGTATCCGCCTGTAACTTCCATGATATTCTTTTCACATTCAGATACATCACTTGAATTAAATACATTATCGGCAAGTCCGAGATCTTTCGCAAGCTGCATACGCTCATCGCTTATATCGCAGCCGATGGTTTTGTCGCAGCCCATTGCCTTGGCAAGCATCAATGCAGCAAGGCCCACAGGTCCGAGTCCTGTTACGAGAACGCGGTCATTTCCGGAAATGCCTATCTTCATCAGTGCTTCATAGCAGGTACCGAAGCCGCATGCTACCTGCGCGCCGTCTTCATATGTGAGTTCATCAGGAAGCGCTATCAGATCTTTTTCATCGCAGATGATGTAAGGAGCCATACCGCCGTTTCTCTGCCAGCCGTATGCTGCACGATATTTGCTCTTGCATGATATATAAAATCCCTTACGGCAGTCATAGCATACACCACAGCCTGATATATGATACACGATGACTCTGTCGCCTTTTTTGAAACGCTTCAGGCCCTCGCCTTCCTCTACTATGATTCCGCTCGGTTCGTGTCCGGCTATAGTCCCGGGCTGGTAGCCCTCCGGGCCTTTGCCTACATGTGCGCGGTAGATTGCGCGGATATCCGAGCCACAGATTGTAGACGCCTTGGTTTTAACAAGTACCTGTCCGTAACCGGGCTTCGGAATATCAAACTCTTTCATCTCGACGGTGCTGTTTCCGGGGAGAATTGCTCCCAACATTTTTTCTGCCATAATGGGCCTCCTGGTTATATATTTTTAACTTCAAATAAAGTATACCACTGTAAAAAATCAGCGTAAAGCCGACTGATTATATATATTGGCTGATATTATAATCCCTCTTCTATTTTCTTGCGCATCTTCTGCTTTAATTCATCAGCGGCAAATGAAGCATTAACTGAATTAAGTAAAAATTGTTTTATATCCGCTTGCCTGATATTGTGGTATTCTATGAGCTTTTTGAATTCATTTTTTATTGAAGTACCTTCTATCGCGGGGTCATCAGTATTGATAGTAATATATGCACCGGCGTCCATAAGTTTTCTCATCGGCCATTCATTGATGCCTTTAAACATTGCCGTTTTTATATTGCTGGTCGGGCACAGCTCAAGCGGTATCTGTTTTTTTACGATATCGGCAAATAAGTCATCATCTTCCATGGCTCTGATTCCGTGGCCTATTCTTACCGCACCGAGCTCGATTGCCTTTCTTACGCTGTCCGGTCCCGCTGCTTCTCCGGCATGAATAGTAAAAGGAATCCCTTTACTGGCTGCCAGCGACAGCACATCCTCAAATAAACCGGTTTTGAACAAGGCCTCTGCTCCGGCAAGATCGACTGCCACAACTCCCTTACCCAGGAATTTTTCCGCCACATTTACGGTTTCGGCATTCTGATCTTGATTGTAAGCTCCGCGCATACAACAAAGAACCAGACTTGCATCTATATCAGACTCCTGCATGCCATCGATGGCGGCGGCTACCGCCTCCTCTTGCGTCAGTCCTTTTTCCGTCAAAAGCTGAGGGGCAAATCTTATTTCCGCGTACATTACACCCTCTTCTTTTAACTCGGCAAGCAGGTTTTTAACTGCCATACGGATACTCTTTCTTGTCTGGAGCAAAGAGCATGTAAATATAAACTTCTGCAGGAATTCATTAAGATCGCGGCAGGTATCCGGCACTGTAAGCAGCGCAGATAAATCCTCATCTCTTTCGGGAATCTCAATCTCCTGAAGTCGCGCCAGCATTCTTGCTGAGCGAACCGATATCGCACCATCAAGATGAAGATGCAAGTCCACCATACAATTTAGATTATTCAGGTTAAATGAATTATTATCGGTCATCACTTTTTATATTAAGCCCTCTTGATTTCTAACTGAGATTATCAAGAGGGCTTTTTAATATTACGCTATAAGAATTGTATTATTTTCTCGGCTTGCCGCAGTTTGTACAGAATTTGCCGCCGTGGTTTTCTGATCCGCATTCTCCGCAGAACCACTTTTCCTCGGAAGATGCCTGCTGTCCTGCCATCTGATAAAGATTCTGAACATTTATGCCACCGGCATTCTGTGCCATGCCCATGCCCATAAAGGCTCCCATTGCGCCGTTTTCATTATTTGCGGCATCAACCATAGCCTGACCGGTCTGGCCAACCATATAAGCAGCTGCTTTCGCAGGATCGGTAAATGCAGCATTTCTCTGCAAGGATTTGAGCATCTTCTCGTCCTCTTCATCTGCAACGATGGATGAAACACCGCAGGATACAACTTCTATTCCGCGAAGGTCTTTCCATTTAGCGGAAAGTTCCTGATTCATTGCATCGGCGAGTTCGGTTGCATGTGCCGGCAGTGCGCTGTATCTGATTCCCTGCTCTGAGATTCTTGCAAATGCAGGCATGAGCGCTGTCATAAACTCGGATTTCATCTGATTATCAAGTTCGTCTCTGCCGTAAGCGTCAGATACATTTCCGCAAATATTTGTATAGAAAAGTACGGGGTTGGAAAGCTTGTAGCTGTATTCGCCGAAACACTTTACCGATACATCAATATCAATTCCGGCTCTTTCGTCAACAACTCTGAAAGGAATGGGGTTGGCTGTGCCGTACTTATTTCCTACGATTTCTTTGGTGTTGAAATAATATACTCTCTGATCCTTGGGCGCTTCTCCGCCGAAGGTAAAACGCTTGCCGATGTTTTTAAATACTTCTTTGATATTGTCCATCAGCTTGCCACCGTCTAAAAGAGAAGGCTCTGTTGAAGTATCATAAGTAAATTCACCGGGCTCAGCGCAGAAATCAACAACCTTGCCCTGCTCAACGATCATCATACACTGTCCGTCTGCAACTGCTATCACGGATCCGTTCGTAATGATATTGTCATCGCCCTTGGTGTTAGAAGATCTTGAAGAGGTTTTCTTCTGGCCTTTCATTACCAATATGTCTGTAGGAAGTGCATCGCAGTAAAAATACTCTTTCCACTGATCTGCTGCCACTCCGCCTACACTACCTAAAGCCGCTTTAATAAGTCCCATAATTTTCTCCTTTCGTATCTGAACGAACAATCATATATTATCATAAAAATTATTTTTTAGAAATGCCTTCCGCCGCCACCGGAATGGAAAGTTCCGCCGCCACTGAAATGGCCGCCGGTAAATGTCGAACCGCCGCTGTGCACTCCGCCGCCGTGGTTGTCATTCTTCTGCGGCTTCGGCACTCTGGTTATTGTCATAGTAAGGAAGATATCTTCCGCTCTTGTCAGATTAAATCCTTTAGGCGCATCATAATTATCAGCGTCATAGGCATCTTGTACGGTTTTCATGCCGGACTGAGCTTTCCCTACTGCACTAAGGCCTACTAAGGCTCCCAATACAACACTTGTAATAATCATTATCGGAAGCGATTCTCTAAACTCAGTAATCATTGCCTGCTTGTAGGCTTCTTCCATATTTTCGATAATATTGTTATTGCCGTAATACTCTTGATGCGCATCCTTATCATACAGCGTTCCGTCTGCATAGAGCTGATCTACGTAATCGGCATAAATCATAAATGCCAGCGAATAATCGCCTTCTTGCATATTGTCTTCTATAGCATCGTCAATGATGTTGATATTATCGTAATCGAAATAATCTATTGCCTTTCCGCAGGTTGACGTGTACCAGGCTCTTACCGCAGGATCAAAGCAAACATACAGTAAGCTTCCGCTTCTGTCTTCCGCGCTGCCGTATCCGTTTTCATCGTAGAAATCATCTGCGCCGGAGACGATATCTTTTCCGTGGGCGTCATCATCGGTATAGATTACAAAATCCATTCCGTATTTTTCAAATATCTGATCAGCCCGCTTCTCAAGGATTGCCTCATTCTCCGGTGTCAGCACATCTGCATTATCTACAACTCTCGGAATATCGGGATTATACAGCTCTGCCGCATAGCAGGTTGCTGCGAAGCTCAGCGTAAATATCATACTTAAGGTTACCAATATAAACTTTCTCATAAGTAACCTCCGACTAAAAGAAGCGCCAAGCTATAAACAATAAATGTAATCACTGCCGTAATCAGAAAAGTGATAATGAATTTTTTAACTAATTTCTTTTTGCTGACAGGCAGCTCACCTACAACCTTGCCGGTCTGACCGTTAATTGAAAATCGGTATTTTTTTCCTTGATATTCGCAATTCAGCACATACACCGGAAGAAGCGCGTATTTTACTCCGGCGCTGTCTAATCTCAGGGAATCGGATCTTTGCGTTACGGATGTGTATCCTCTGGTTGTTGAAGACATTGCAGCAACCGTCGAAGCAAGAGTTCTTCTGTTCACACGCGGAAGTTCCGCATCCGGATCTGAATCAAAGCGGTCAGCAACATAGCCTGAAAGATAGGATTCTTCAAAGGGTACCAGTTTTGAGTAATCGAACGGCTCAATAGAATCCATAAGGTCATTGTCCATTCTTATGCTGGCGTCTACGGGAACCTTTTCAAATGCCATGCTTCCTTCGCGCTGCAGCAAGTAAAACGATGTCTCGGTTATTGTTTCTTTTGGGGTATCAATTATGTTGACTCTTGTTGCATTGAAATTAATGCGGCCGCCGACCTCGCAATCAAAAAGCCAGAACGGGACATAGATGCCTGTAGCTTTACCTATTACTTTTTCGTTGATAAAGTCATCGGGCAAATATTTCTTGCTTCCGAAAAATGTGTTGAGTTTTTCTGCGAGTTCTTTTTTTGAGAATGCAAAAGGAATTATATAATTGGGCTTTAGGCCTCCGCTGACTCTCTCCGTAATTACTACATTGTTGTTGCAATACGGGCAAGTGACTGAGGCAGTATTTTCATCGGTTTCAAGCTCCGCTCCGCATGATTTGCATTTGTAGATGGCGGTACCCGTCATCTCCTCATGATTTAGCGTCTGCTTATATGCACCCCAATCAAATTCTGTTGTCTTATCACCGCTATCCTGAGCATCGACAAGCTTATCGGCAGTATAAATTTCGCCGCAGTTTTCGCACTTTACTTTTCCGCTGTCAGCATCAAAAGCAAGCGGCGCACCGCAGGACGGACATTTGTACTCAGTTATCAGTCCCATTTATACCTCCTTCCTTTCTTGTTTCAGTCTCAGAAATTTTTTATACATTCAGGTAATTCAGTTAGTTTTGTAATAACGGCATCCGGCTTATCTGCCGTGCCAAATCCATATGCAGCATGAATAAAAGGTATGCCCGCTATCCGTGATGCCTTCTCGTCGCCGTCTGTGTCTCCGACGTAGACCGCGTTTTGTATATGGTTGCGCTGCATTATCAGCTTTATATTATCGCCTTTATTTAACCCGGTTCTTCCGTTCACTTCATAGTCATCAAAGTACTTTTCTAATTTATGCGCATGCATAAATGCCGGCACATAACCTTCCTGGCAGTTACTTACGATGAATAATTTGTATTCTTTGTGCAGCTTGTTTAAGGTGTCTTCCAGTCCTTCGTATAAGATGGCGCCATGCTTGCTCAGATATGATACTTCCTCTAATACAAATTCTGCGACTATGCCGTCCCAGGCTTCCTTTGAGAAATCGGGCAGCACAAGCTTCCATGTTTCTTCCATGGTTTTGCCCATGAGCTGCATTAGTTCATCCTTTTTCATTACATAGCTTATATCGTCGTGTTTTGAAAACACTTTGTTCCAGATATCGCATATATAATCTGTGGAGTCCCACATTGTTCCGTCTAAGTCAAATAGAATTGCCTCTATCATATCTGCATTTCCCCGTTTATTTGCGTTTTTATTTACATAATTTAAGCAGCTCGTCGCATATCATGTCCGCAACGTAAACTTTGTTCAAGAATTTTGAGCCTTGATTCTCTATCTCGAGAAAGAATCCTGCTACTTCCCCTTCATAATCAATTGCAAAATATACCTGTCCTGGTACACTGCCCTCATTATTCGGATCTGTTATGCCCAGCGAGCCTGTAACGCCCACACCGATATTTGCCGAATAGGCGCTCCTGCAGTTTTTTGCCATCTCTACTGCCGTCTCTTTTGAATAGACTCCATACTTATCGATTACTTCTGCCGGTACTCCGCAGGCGATTTTTGCCTCGTTGCTGTAGGTAACGAAACTTCCCTTTATCGCGCCTGATGCTCCGTCTATATCTGTAAGCAAAGAGGCGACAAGACCCGCTGTACAACTCTCCATGGTTGATATCGTTATTTCTTTTTCTATAAGGGTCTTAGTCAGAGCTGCGTATTTGCCTTGCACTGCTTCAATTTTTTCCAACATATCCTTCTCCGATTAGCGAATATTACTGTTGTCTGTAAACTCCAGCATCGATTGCTCTTTTAAGTTTTTAATGTATATTGAGCCTGTACTGTTTGAAAACACTTTAAAAATAAACTCCTCTTGACGTTCCTCACAGATATCTTTCATCTCTACTACCACAACATTTTTTTCAGAATCAACAAAACTATTTATATAATTTCCGTCGCCTTCATGTGTTTCATAGTAGTACGTGATTATCTCATGAACATCTTCAGCTTTTAGTGTGATCTTTTCTTCGTAACTACATCCTGTGAATAACAGCATGAGTATAATAAAAGTCGCTATTATTATATATTTTTTCAATAGTATCACCTCTGAAAATCAAGTTTGGTATATCTTAGATAATTTTAATATTAATGCCGGGATATCTTTTTCAACAGTTTCCCACACAATTCTATCGTCTATATTTATGTAAGCGTGAGCAAGAATATTTCTTATTCCGTACATTTGATGCCACGGCACATCCGGATATTGTTCTTTTGCTTCATCTGATATCTGATTTGCTAATTCACCTATTTGAAATAAATTCATATTAACAACATCTCTATAATCAGAATCAGCTGTAAAACTCGTATAAGTATTCCCGAATCGTTCCTGCGCAGCCCTTATTCTATTGCAATATTCTATTATTCTTGTGATATATTCTCTGTCTCTGTCATGATTTTCCATAAATAACTACCTCTTCATTTAAAACATTGTTTTTAAATGACTGATCAGCTATGCTTTTTTTCTGATCCAATGAACTTCTGGTAATCAAATCCACCGTTTTATCAAGTGCTCTCTCAAAACTTTCTTTGACACCATAAAATTCAAACAGACCTTTGTAATTTCCACCATCAATGACAATGTCAATATCACTTTCCGCATTGGCCTCGCCTCTTGCGTAAGAACCAAAAATACTTATTTTATCCAAATCGTATTTTTTGGCAACCGGTATAACCAAACATTTAATGGAATCGAGAGACAAAACTTCACTTGATGCTTTAAGGTCATTTCGAATTAAATCTTTTATATAACCTTGTTTGTTTTCTTCGTTTTGAAGTTTCATCAATATGTCAGCATCTGTTGAATTGTTTAATTTGAGCATCACTTGACTGGTATTGTTTTTATCGTATCTGTATTGCGCTTTTTTCTTTGCTTCGCTAATCATAATTTCGTTTCTCCACAAGATAAGTATATACCTATCTTTACAAATGTCAATATTATTATAATAAAGCTCGCAGATCGTCTTTGATTCTGCGAGCTTTTGTAGACAAGCGCTGTTTATGGGCATTCGTGGTTATATTATTTTATCATAATATCTATAATCGTATCATTGGTGCTTCGCATACCTTCGCTTGCGAGAATGCCGATGTTTTTAATGGTGTCTTCGACATCTTCTCCGATTATTCCGTCGCCGGCCATTAAGTCATTTCCGCTTACGTGCAATAAGTATCCGTTTATTCCGGCTTCTACTGCTGTGGCTATTTTTGCTGCGCATGATGCTTTTGCCCCATCGCAGATTACGCCTGATACAGTTGCAAGTCCATTGATTATCGTATGATTTATCGCATCAAGATCCGCTCCGAGAAGATATGCTATTCCGCATCCGGCGCCGATTCCGGCGCACATCGCTCCGCAATATGCCGACAGTGCACCGATTCCGGTTTTTTGGTGAATTGCTATGAGATTGCTTAATGCAAGGGCGCGATACATCTTTTCTTCACCGCATTTTAATTCCCTTGCATAAGTTATTACCGGAATTGATACTGCCATGCCTTGATTTCCGCTGCCTGAATTTGTTATTACCGGCATCTCACAACCATTCATACGTGCGTCAGACCCTGCTGCCGCTGCTGCGCGGGCGCGTACCTTAATATCTTTATCTTCGTATATTGATAAAAGCGTCTTGCCGTAATTTGCCCCGTAATTGTTTTTCAGGCCTTCTTCGCTGATGGCCATATTGTATTTTATCTGGGGATCAAGTATTGGCTTAAATTCCTTCCAGTCAGCGCCAGTGGCAAAATTCCATAT
>JAZRXC010000033.1:0-3118 GCA_045600025.1 Lachnospiraceae bacterium | reverse complement strand
ATTCTATTTCGGCAAACCCGGTCCGGATTCTCAGATATATGATTCAAATGTAACGCTTACTGAGTTTAAGTATCTCGGAACCATTGAATTTACAGACGGCAAACCGTCATTTATTCAGCAAAACAAGTTCTCCGTCGGGGTCGAAATAGAAATAATTCGCCCCAAGGAAACAGTAAAAGCAAAAGTGCTTGAACTGTTTGATGAGGAAGGAAATTCTGTTCCCGACGCACCACATGCAAGCACCAGAATATTCCCGGTTTTTGATACCGAATTATTCGAAAATGATATTCTCAGAATGAAATCAGGAGATGACTGATGAATATATTACCTGCTTATAAATTAATCTCTCATGAATACATTAATGAGGTAAACTCTGAGGCTTATCTTCTTGAGCATATAAAGAGCGGCGCACATGTATATGTCCTTGAAAATAAAGACCCGAACAAAGTCTTTTCAATTGCATTTCGCACGCCTGTAAATGACAGCACCGGTGTACCGCATATTATTGAACACAGCGTACTATGCGGGTCGGAGAGATTCCCTGTAAAAGATCCTTTTATGGAGCTTGCCAAGACATCACTTAATACTTTTCTGAATGCTATTACCTTTCCTGATAAGACAGTGTATCCGGTAGCAAGTTGTAACTACGCGGATTTTTGCAATTTGATGAAGGTATATGTTGACGCAGTATTTAAGCCGAATATTTACAGCAATGAGAACATATTCAGGCAGGAAGGCTGGCATTATGAAGTGGCAGAGGATGGCTCGCTTTCTATCAATGGCGTTGTTTATAATGAGATGAAAGGCGCTATGTCTGACCCGATGGAAACATTCGGCCAGGAGCTGGAAGCTTGCCTTTTTCCCGACACCGGTTATGGCCAGAATTACGGCGGAGAGCCTGAGCATATTCCCGAGCTTTCCTATGAACAATTCCTAGCATTTCACAAGAAGTACTATCATCCGTCCAATTCATATATCTATCTGTACGGCGACTGCGATATGGAAGATAGGCTTAACTGGCTTGATAAAGAGTATCTGTGCAAATATGATGCGACGGTGCCTGATTCTGAAATTACTTTACAGTCCGCTTTTTCAGAACCTGTGCACAGTAAGAGTTATTATCCCGTAAATGAGCTTTCACCGGATGACAAAAAGGCATGGATAGGAACAGCTTGGGTAACAGGGCTTATGACCGACCCTGAGCTGTCACTTGCATTTCAAATAATTGAACTGGCTATTCTTAGTACAGAAGGAGCCCCGCTAAGACAGGCACTCAGTGATTCAGGACTTTCTGATGATATTTGCGGCGGATATTATTCCGATTATTATCAGCCGTACTTTTCTGTAGTATTAAAAGATGCCGATCCTGACTGTACAGATCAGGCAATCAAACTTATTGATGATACTCTTCAAAAAATAGTAAATGAAGGAATAGGCCATAAGGCACTTCAGGCTGCTATTAACAGTATCGAGTTCAGAGTACGAGAAGGCGACACCGGCAGTTATCCGATGGGACTTCTTGTTAATTTTGACGTGCTGTCATCCTGGCTTTATGACGGAGATCCGGCTGCACAGTTAAAGTACGATCGCTTATTTGAAATATACAAAGCACATATTGATGACGGATATTTTGAAAACATAATCCGCACATATTTGATTGACAATAAACACCGTGCAACGCTGACGCTTCTTCCGTCCGACACGCTTCAAAAGGAACGCGAGGATAAGGACGCTTCCGAACTTGAAAAATTACGCATGTCTTTGTCATCTGAAGAACTTGAACTAATCAAAAATAAAGAGTCTGAACTACGCAATTTCCAGGAGACAGAAGACTCACAAGAAGCACTTGGTACCATTCCTAAACTTACTATTTCCGAAATCGATAAAACGATTCCGAAACTTTCTACTGCATGTGATGAACTTTTCGGTGTACCGGTTTTATTCCATGAAGCCGAAACAAAAGGAATTACGTATCTTTCTTTCTTGTATGATCTTGATGAAATAGAAAAAGAAGACATCTCTTATCTTGGACTTATGCGCAGCTTATTTACGGTTATGGATACCGAGAACTACTCATTTGCAGATCTGTCGCGTGAGATAGATATATGCAGTGGCGGTATTTCGTTCTCGATTAATATTATCAATCCTTTCAATTCCGAAAACTATTATCCTAAGATGAGAATAAGCACCAAGTACATGCACGCAAATGCCGATACCGTATATGCATTACTTGAAGAAATTCGGGACAAAACAGATTTCTCAGATATAAAGAGACTTAAAAACAGGCTCAAGGTAATCAAATCCAGACTGCAGATGGATATGGAAGGTTCGCTGCATTCGACTGCATTCAGACGCGCGCTGTCATATAGTGCTGACTGCGATAAATATGCAGAACTAACAGATGGCGTTGATTATCTCAGGTTTATTTCAGAACTGGCAGATTCGGACGATTCGTCACTTAATAAGCTATCTGAAAAGCTGAAAGAACTATGCAAGAAGGTTTTTAATCAAAGCAAATTGATTATCAGTATTACAGACACCGCAGAAGGCCGAAATTTGACCATAGACGCACTTAAAAAGCATTTTACGTATATTTCCCATATTGAGCCGAAGGGTGGCCCGATTTTTGCCAAAGAAAGTTTAAATGAAGCATTGATTACTGCCGGCCAAGTTAACTATGTTTCTCAGGTTGGCAGATATACTGACAAAGGTCTTCCTTATACAGGCGCACTCCATGTGCTTCGCTCAATTATGAACGATGACTATCTCTGGCAGAGACTCCGCGTAAAAGGCGGCGCTTACGGCGGCTTTGCCGGCTTTTCCAAGGAAGGTTTTGGATTCTTTGTTTCTTACAGAGATCCGCATATTGCAGAATCCTATGAGACCTACAAACAAGCAGCTGACTATATTAGAAATTGCGAATTAAGCGATGAAGAAATTTCAGATTATATTATAGGAACCATCGGTAAGATGTACACTCCGATGACACCATTTATGTTCGGAAATGCTTCTCTTATTGCATATCTGTGCGGCATAACGGACGAGTTCAGAGAAAAAGAAAAATCTGAGATTTTATCATGTACGCCGGAGGTTATTCGCTCGCTTGCACCTTATATAG
>JAZRXC010000032.1:0-51105 GCA_045600025.1 Lachnospiraceae bacterium | reverse complement strand
TTCATTTCAGAAAAACAATTTGCTATGGTTTTTCTAAAGTTTGCTTCAAATTTTTCCAAGCATAATATTTCTTCTTTAGATTTTGATACTTTTGTGTAAATTTCTATATATTCATGAATATCCAATTGATTCGGGGTAATTTTAGAAAGAGCCCTCTCTATAAAATCCTTGTGGTAGCGATCCATTATGTCTTTCATTACAGGATAATCTTCAGTTCTCTTTTTATCCTCTTCAAGAAGTTTTTTGTTAAAATTCTCTTCTGTTTTTCCTTGTGGAATAAGTTTAAATCTAAGAGTTTTCGTGACGCTATACTTATTTGTTAAACTATCAATCTTATTCAATGTTAATCCTCCTTATCATTTATGCTAATTTTACTGTCATATTATTATTTTGTCGATGTCTTTTATTGGACAGCAAATATGATAAAATTTTTTGGGGATGTTTTTAGCTCAATTATTTAAAATATATTTTTGTTGACAATATGCAGAAATTGATTAGAATAATACTGGTAGTGCACAAATTCGTCCGTGTCCGGTTATTTGTGCCGTAACTCTATCGGAGGTAAAGACAATTGGCAAACATCAAATCAGCTAAAAAGAGAATCCTTGTTGCTCAGCGTAACACCGAGAAGAACAAGGCCATTCATTCAAGAGTTAAGACCTTTGTAAAGAAGGTTGATGCTGCTATAGCTTCAGGTGACGTAGAAGCCGCTAAGGCTGCTCTCCTTGTTGCTACATCTGAGATTGATAAGGCGACCAAGAAAGGCGCATATCATAAGAACTATGCATCTCGCAAGATTTCCCGCCTCAATCTCGCAGTCAACAAGATGTCAAAGTAAACCGTCAACTACGATATCAATAAAAAAGTCCGATACGCGGTGTGTCGGACTTTTTTAATATCTAAAATCATTTTATTGAAAGACTAATCAAAAGAAGCTCTACAGCAAGCTGATCGCTTATATCTCCTGTCTTAATCTTATAATCAAGTAAAACGCTGAGCTCAGATAATTCCTGCAGCCTCTCTGCGCTAAGCCTTCTTGTCTGCGCCATAATTGCATTTGCGGAAAATCTCAGGTCGCATCTTCTTGAAATCTCCGATGAAGTAAGCCCTTCATCAAGTAGCTGGCGAACTGCCGTAAGCTTATATATATGACGTCCGATCAGAACCAGAATCTTTATAGGAGCTTCATGAAGTGCCAGCAGCTCGGCATACATCTTTAGTGCGCTGTCTTTATTTCCTGAAGCAGCCGCATCAATCATCAAAAATATTCTGTCCTCAAGGCGTCGTCCGGATATTTGATCCAAATGCTTAACCGTAATACCGGCGTCATCAGCAGCAAATGCTTTTAGCTTATCAAGCTCATTTGATAAGGTATTCATATCAATACCGATTCGTGAAAGTAGCTCCTCAGCGGCATCAATTGTTATAGCCGAGCCATCTTTTTGGACATTTTTACCAATCCAGGAAATCAACTCCTGCGGAGTCTGATAGGGAAGCTCTGCAAGAACACCTCCCATCTTCTGAACAGCTTTAAATAACTTATAGCGCTTATCTACAGATGATTCAGAGAAAATAACATATGTAGTATCAGGAAGATGCTCAAGATATGCAATCATATTGTCGCAATCCTGATTAAATAGTCCGCTATCCTCTATAACTATTACGCGTCGGTCAGCAAAGAAAGGCATCGTATCTGCAGCGTCACAGAAAGCATTAAAGTCGAACTCGCCGCTACGGAACCTTGTCGTGTTCATCTCATCATCTCCGGAGATGGCATGGGTGAGCGCACGGCGGTAACCTGCGCGCAAATAATCCTCATCACCATACAGGACATATATATGCGCAAATTCACCGTCACGAATTGCTCGATTAAGTAAAGTCCTGGCCTGCTTCGCTTCCGAAGCATCCTTCAGGGCTTTTTTCTCATCCGGTCTTTGCATGCTGAGTAATTTGTTAGTAGCCATAGTAATTATAAAGGCCTCTCATTTTGAGAGGCCTTAAAAAGTTAAAATCTAAGGGCCTTCTTTGGACAGGCAGAAATACATTTGCCGCATAGAACGCACTTCGACTTATCAATTGACCAGGTCTTGTTAGCTCTGTCAACTGTAATCGCACCCTGCGGGCATTTCTTAGCACAAAGAGTACAATATACACACGCTTCATCAAGGCAGTGAACAGCAGGATTATCAAAATGAACCGCGCTGTTAGGACAGTTAACTACGCAGGTACCGCATTTGATACACTTTGTTTCATCAACTTTTCTGGTATGTGTTTCTTCATCAAATGTGATAGCGCCTTCAGGACACTTTGTAGCACACATAGCGCAAAGCACGCAAGACTCATTACAAACGAGTTTTCCTTTGGGATTTTCTTTGTGGCATACACCTGTAACAATAAGATCCTCATCAGGATTTGATGAAACCATGTGATAATCCTTGGTAAGGCAAATGGCTTTCTCAGTACAGAAATCCTGACACATACCACAGAAGGTACAATTAGTAAGATCAAATCTATAAGTAATGTCCTTACCGTCACCGGTATCAACTGAAGTTGTTGAAATCGCGCCGGGAGAACAAACCTTATAGCACATACCGCAGTTAACACATTTGTCGCCATCATAAGAGATGCGCCCGCGGTACTTATCTGCAGCCTCTGAAGGAACACTCGGATATGGAACCGTACTCGGCTTCTTAAAGAGATTGGTTAAAGCAACTTTCAAAAAAGGAATCATTTCTTATACAAAGCCTCCCTCTTCTCTTTTAATATCTGAGCAGCCTGGTATAAACCTTCGATAACTGCTTCGGGCTTAGGCGTGCAGCCGGCAATGCTGACATCAACATGAACATATTTTTCAAGCGGTCCTTCAATAGAATAACTGCCTTTAAAAACGTTACCTGATCTGGGACAGCTGCCGATAGAAACAACGCACTTAGGTTCAGGAACCTGTTCGAGCGTACGAATCAATCTTTCTTTTGACTGACTGGTAATAGGGCCTGAAACAACCACAATATCAGCATGACGAGGAGTTCCGGCAAGCTTAAATCCGAAACGCTCGGCATCATAGCGTGGTGTGATTGCAGCAACAAGCTCAATGTCGCAACCATTGCAAGAACCTGTATTAATGTGATAAATCCATGGTGATTTAGATGTGCACGCAGCAATTAATTTCTTTAACATTACACACCTCCCTTATAATCCGATCCAAACCAGAATCAGGCTGAGAAGTGCAAGTCCTGATACGATGGTCCAGTAAAATTTGAACAAATGCTCAATCTTAAATCTGGCTGTAGACGCATGAATCAATGTCATACAGATAAGAGTAAGCAGTATGCTGATTATTATAACAATCAGGCCATTGATAAGAAGGCAAATTACCTTCGGCAGCGCACCGCCAAACCAGTTCTCGCAAGAAAAACCACCGAGGAACAGGCTGGTGAAAAGAGCTGTCATAATAAACATCTTCAAAGAAGTGTTTAACTTGAAGAATGCAAGAGGCGTACCGCTGTATTCAACAAGCGGGCCTTCACATATCTCTGTCTCTGCTTCTGCTACGTCAAAAGGCTGTGAGCCAACTTCAGCAGGAATAATAAGGAGCATTGCAAGTGCTGCGGGAATCATGGAAATATGGGCGATAATAGGACCATTTCCCGCCTGCCAGGCACTTATGTCCTTAAAAGCAAATGTAAGAGTATCTCCGCCGACGAGCTTGGCAACTGCGAGAAATACCATAATCAGCGGAAGCTCATAAGCAATCATGGTAACCATCTCACGGCTGATGCCGACACCTGCATAAGGTGAACCGGAGCAAGCACCTGCAACAATCAGAGCAACCGCAGGGATTGTAAGGAGGTAAAGAATGATAATCAGATCACCACTGCCTGATAATGCACTCCATCCGCAGAGAGGAATAAAGAGCATCATAACCACAAGACTGATAAATCCGACAATCGGAGCTCCGATAAATACGTATCTGTTAGCAGAATGAGGAACTATGGTTTCCTTACCAATAAGCTTAAAGAAATCATAGAAGGGCTGCATTATAGGCGGACCGATACGGCGCTGCATACGGGCAAGCACCTTTCTGTCAAAACCTGCAACCAGAAGTCCGGCTGTAGATACGAATAAAAGGCCGGGGAATAAAAGAAGCTCTAATACTTTAATTAATATGTCCATCTCCGCACCTCCTTATCTCACAAATATAAACATGCAGATGGTTATAAGGGCAAGCGCCGCAATAGCCATAACCGCATAATCATTAACATTACCGGAATGCATCTCATCCATAAACTTGAAATAACCGGTCCAGTTCTTCTTAAAGCCCCAGAAGAGGTCGGATCCGCCGACATGAGAATCGAGCGCTTCCTCACCTGAGAAGAAGTTTGCATATTTACCGTCAAGCTTGCGTTCTTTACTTATATCAGCGCGAACCACACCACGGTCTCTATGTCCGATAAGCGCCGCAAGTACAACGCCGACAAATACTGTAACAAAGAGAATGAGCCATACTACAGGATCCCAGTTGAATGATGCCGTTGAGATTTCATTCATTGCATAATTCTGAAGGCCGACGGATGCTGAAGTTCCCTCTCCCATCATAGAATCAACATAAGGAATAACCTTAGCTGCGGCATTTGATGCAGGAATTGTCAGAAGCTCTGATACAGGCTTGTAGAGAACACCTGTTATCACGCAGAGACCTGCCATAATCCACATAGGAACTCTCATAAGAAGCGGAACTTCTTTTGTATTCACAAGTTCAGGACGAAGCTGACCGAAGAATACAGACTGAGTAACCTTGATGAATGATGCAAGGGTCATAACAGAAACCACAACTGCCGTAACCGTTACTACTGCGTAAAGGAAATTGCCTGTTGTAACTGCCTTCTCATACGCTGCCTGGTAGATAAGCCATTTACTTGCAAAACCGTTGAAAGGCGGAAGTCCTGAGATGGAGAAAGCGCCAATCAGGAAGCAAGCGCAAGTCTTAGGCATCTTCTTGGCAAGTCCGCCGAGCTTATCAAGATTGGTAGTGCCTGCCGCATATAATACAGCACCTGCGGTAAGGAACAGCAGTCCTTTGAACAAGGTGTGGTTCATTGCGTGGAACAATCCTGAAGTAAGTCCAAGTGAGGTTCCGAGCGCAACAGCAGTTATAACATAACCAATCTGTGAAATACTGTGGAATGCAAGCAGTCTCTTAAAATCGTGCTGTGCAAGTGCCATCGTAACGCCGACAAACATCGTAACTGTTCCGAGGATGACAAGAACTATCTGAATAGCCTCGTTATCCATAGCGCGGAATATGGTATAGGTAAGACGAATCATACCGTATACACCGGCCTTATTAACCATGCCTGAGAATACCATTGAAATTGAGGTAGGTGCTGACATATAAGCATCAGCGGCAGGTGCATGGAAAGGAACGATGAATGATTTAACTCCGAAGCCACCAACCATAAGTGCGAAAGCAAATATTGTGGTGGGTGTCAGATTGCCGCACAGTGAAGCGGAAATCTGCGCCATATTAAGAGTATGTGTCTGAGTATAAAGCAGCGTGATACCCGTAAGCGTAAATCCGGAACCTACGGAACCGATTACCAGATATTTGAACGCAGCTTCAAGTGAATTGCCCTGACGATAAGCGGTAAGTGCAACTGCTGCAAATGTCATAATCTCAACCATTACGAACAGGTTGAATACGTCGCCTGTCATAGTAAGACCGAGAACAGCGCCTGACAGCATCAGGAACAATGTGTAATAATGACCGAGATGTGAGTCTCGCTCCATATATTTTATGGAGTAAATGCTGCTGAGCCAGAACGTGGTTACAACGAGCAATGCGAAGAACAGACCAAGCTGATCTATCTCATATCCGATACCGATTGCGAATCCGGATACCGGCTCCCAATCTCCCATCCAATAATTGATAATTCCACCGTCTATCATGATAGGCTTAATAAGCGTCATGATAAGAAGGAAAGCGCCTGTAGTAGCAATAAGAACTATCGCATTACGGATGTATTTGTTTTTCGAACCGAATATCTCAACCAGGAATGCGGCAAGGAAGAGACCCATAACGGCTATTACAGGAAATTGTGTATATATCATCCTTTAAGCCTCCTTACTTCATCCGCATTGATTGAGCCATAATGACGGTTGATTTTAATAACAAGTGCAAGTGCCATAGCATCTACGCAGGCACCGATAACGATGGATGTAAGTGTAAGAGCCTGAGGCACGGGATCTACAAATGATGTAGCCGCAACTCCGTTAAGCAGGTCGCTCATCGTGTAGATAGGCGCAGTTGCGTCGGGAGTATATCCGATGCTGACAATCAAAAGATTAATGCCATAGTCAATAATTCCGAGACCGAGAACGATCTTGATGAGGTTCTTCTTTGTGCAGACAGTATAAAGACCAAGTGCAATAAGAAGTACAGAAGTAACGTAGTTAAGTATTATCATGCCGCTTCCTCCTCTTCTTCATCGTCATCTGCACCGGGTGCAAGCAGGCCAAGCATAAGAAGCAACAGGAAACTGACACCTGTCAGAACCTTATAACCAACAGCATAACCCATAAATGTAATCGTACCGGCACTGATAAGATCGCCAACCTCGCCGATATTGTAGAAGATATTTCGTGCAAAATTAGCTCCTACGATTATTCCGGCAAGACCTAAGAACACATAAAGTGTTGCACCGCAGGACTCATTAACACGAAGCACTTCCATGTTAATAGCCTTAGTAGCTGTCTGATAGCCGTATCCAAGGAACAGAAGCAGCGCGCCTGAAGCTACAATAACGCCGCCCTGGAATCCTCCGCCCGGGCTTACGGTACCGAAAAGAATAATGTAAATACCGAAAACAAGTGCAAAAGGAAGGAACTTGTCAGCTGCGCATTTAACAACTATATTGCGCTCTTTTAATCCGTTTTTGAACTTCATAACTGTCCCTCCTTCTTCTTTTTCTTGTGTGATGAGAGAATGACAAATGAGCCGGCTATAGCGGTAAGCAGTATAAATGACTCTCCTAATGTATCATAACCACGGAAGTCAAATACAACTGCAGCGACATTATTTGCAGCCATTGTCTTACTTAAGTTTTCCTGAACTATTACAGCAGCAACGCCGTCAGGATTCTCGACATCAATTTTCTCCGGATTGTTGTAAAGCTCAACTACATTAACATCACTTCCGTCATATGTAGGAGGAATAACAACAAATGCATAAATAACAGCGTAAAGGCCGGCAGCAAGGATGATGGCAAGAGAAGCAAATGTTATAATCTTTTTCATTTCTCTTCGTCTCCTTTCTTAGTGGTCTTACGTACTGCTATTACGAAGATGGCAGTTGAAAGAACTGCGCCAACGGCAGCTTCGGCAATAGCTACATCAGGAGCCTGAAGCAGAATAAACGCGAGTGAAACAAAAGCACCGGTTACACCAAGTGAAATAACTGCCGAAAGAATCTTTTTGGAAAATACTGCAAATATTGCGGATACAAGTATGCCAACCATTACGAGGGCATTAAGAATAAATAAAGTATTTATCATTTTTCTAAATCCTCCCCGTATTTGTCACATACTAATTTTGCATTCTCTGCAAGGCCTTTGTGATATGCAGCCTTAGCTATTGCATGACCTGCGATAGGGTTGGTAACTATATAAAAGATACCAAGCACAGCCATCTTAACAGCCATACCGCCGTCTCCGAGAAATACGATTGAATAAATCACACCGGCAATGCATACAAACAAAGTACCCAGCGTACCTACGTTTGTACTTGACTGCATGCGGCAGAAAGGATCGGGCATACGAAGCATACCGACAACTCCTGCAAATGCGAAGAAGAAGCCAACTACTATAAGGACATCTATTATAATTCGTGCTATCATAATTTGCCCTCCAAGTACTTAGCTATAATTACGGATCCGATGAATCCGAGAACTGCAGTTACAAGTGCAATATCGAGAAATACGCTTCTGCCGGAAGCCATAGCAAAAAGAACAAGTGCCATATCTGTCATTGCCTCAACGCAATCAGCAGAAACAGCGCGATCTACTACGCTCGGTCCTTTTATAAGTCTGTACAGAAGAATTACTGCAAGCGCGATAAAGCAGATAGCGAAAAATGTCAGTTCACTCATTTCCATATCCTCCTTATCCACTTCTCCATAGTGCCTTTAATATTTTCTCCTGCCTCTTCCGGGTCCTGGCTGGCTACATCAATCCAGTGAATATAGTACCAGCATTTGCCCTTCTCATCCTCGGCTATATCCATCGTAATGGTGCCGGGAGTAAGGGTGATGGAATTGGCAAGCATAGACAGGCCGTATTCACTCTTAAGCTCTGTCGGTATCTTAACAATACCTGGATTTATAGGGAGTTTGGGACTTAATGCGCGCTTTGCTACATCCCAGTTTGCTTTTAGAAGCTCCCAAAAAAAGATGATAAATGAGTAGAATAAAAATGTTAAAAATCTAAGCGGGTTGAAGAGATAGAACGCTTTTTCATGGATAAAGAATCTGCATGAAAACAGCGCTACAAGGAAACTTACAACAATGCCTGCAATAAGGACTTCGATTGAAGCTTCACCCGTAAAGATTGATATAATCTGTCCTGTAATCAGCAACCAGAATATGTAACACACAATCATGGTTGCAATTAAGGCAGGAACTTTAATCTTCTTCACATTCACACCTCCCTTTCTGAATATTTTTTATTCGACAACGAGATGATCAATAAAATACTCGCCGCCGCCTGTTACTTTATATGTTGTGCCCTGACATGCCGGGCATATAACAGCCCGTTCAGGGACCGGGCCTTCAAAGCCGCAAGAACATTTAATGGTTACGGGCTTTATCTCACAGACAATCTTAGCTCCTTCAGCAATCGTACCTTTACTTATCTCATCGAAATAATATTCGATGCAAGAAGGAACTATACCGCTCATAGCGCCAAGAGACAGATGAATCTCAAGTATGCGCTGTGCTCCCTGTTTTTTTGCTATAGGAGTTGCAGTTTCTATGATAGATTCGGTAATTGCTAGTTCGTGCATTATCTGTCCATGCAAGAGAAGCAAGGGTCAATACTTGCAATAATAAGTCCTGCGTCTGCAACGGAATTACCGCGCAGCATGGTAGGTACGGTAGGTGCATTCTTAAATGTAGGTACATGAATACTAACGCGTTCGTTGTACTCGGTACCGTTTGTATTAACCTTATAAGTAAGCTGACCGCGAGGTGCTTCTACTCTTACCATATGCTCACCGGCAGCAACTTTAGGAATCTGAATTCCTTTGTTGATAGGACCGGTAGGAAGGTTTGATAATGCCTGTCTGATAATCTTAATACTTTCAATGTTCTCAAGTACACGCACTACAACACGTGAGAATACATCGCAGGTATTGAATACACACTTTTCGAAATCGAAGTCTTCGTAATGGCAGTAAGGTGAATCCTTACGTACATCAACCGGAACAGCTGATGCTCTTGCGTGCGGTCCTACTGCACCGATTCTGTAACTGTCTTCGGTTGTCATAACACCGACTCCCTGTGTACGAAGAGCAACGGTTTTGTCTGCAAGCAGTATGTCGCGAAGCTTAAGCGTAGATGCTTCGATCTTATCAAGCATCTTAAGTGTACGCTCTGCCTGCTCTGCACTGATATCACGACGAGCGCCGCCTATAGTAACCATGCCGTAATTTACACGGTTGCCGGATATGTCCTCAAGAATATCCATAATAGCTTCACGGTCGTCCCATGTGTGCATAAACAGAGAATCATGTCCGATTAAATGAAGTGCGATTCCAAGCCACAGATAATGAGAATGAAGACGCTCAAGCTCGCATATAATTACGCGGATATAGTCTCCGCGCTTGGTTGCCTCGATACCGCCTGCGCCCTCAATTGCAAGCGCATATGCAAGTGCATGGCTATGAGAGCAAATACCGCAAACACGCTCAACCATAACTAATGTCTGGATGATGTTCTTTTGCTGTGCAAGCTTTTCAATTCCACGGTGATTGTAGCCGATAAATACTTCAGCATCTGTAATGGACTCGCCTTCTGTATAGAGCCTTGCATGTACGGGCTCTTCAAGGGCAGGATGATAAGGTCCGATAGGAACTATATAACTCATGACAGTTCCTCCTTTGTCTGGTGTGTTTCCTTGATGAGCTCATCCATAGGGGTAACAAGAATGTGTCCCTGTCCGCTGAGCATTGAATCAGGCATGAAGAGTCGTTTTGATGTATCAACTCCCTCAAAAGTGATGTCCATGAGCTCCATAATTTCACGTTCAGGCCATTCTGCTCCGAGATTGTAGATACCGGTGATTGACGGCAAAACTTTCTCTCCCTCTACTGTGTAAGACTCGATACCCGAGCCTACTTCGTATTCATAGGATACATTCGGAGTGCCGTCTTTTTTGATGTAAGCATGAATCATTGCAAGGTGAATATTCTCATCGCGCATACGCTTTGCGACAGGGATGATTTCATCCTTGCCGATGCTTATTTTCTTATATTCCTGCATCTCTCCTCCTCAAAATATATACTTATGTTAATTTAACATATAAATCATCTTTTGTGAAGATAAAAAAAGGACTTTTCGCCTTTATTTTGCGGGAAAAGTCCGTGATTTATTTAACAAATTCTAGGAAGCTGGGCCCCTGTAAGCCGGGTCACTATGCGTGAACCGCCTATAGGTGTTTTTAATGTTACAAGTCCCGGATGATTATCGGTAACATATCCGATTATTGCCGCATCTTTACCATTCTCATCGGCTTTCAGTATTTCAAGAGCTGCTTTTGCCTGCGCAGCATCCACGATTGCAATCATTTTCCCTTCATTTGCGGAATAAAGCGGATCAAGTCCGAGCAGGTCGCACGCCGTTCTTACTTCGGGGCGAATAGGTATATCTTCTTCCGTAAGTTCTATGCCAAGTTTTGTGCCGTCAACGAATTCACACAGCGTTGTGGCAAGTCCTCCGCGAGTAGGATCTCGCAGCACGCGTAAATCGCCCTTTAACTCGTATAGTTTTGATGCCATATTTGAAAGCGGTGCACAATCGGATACAAGATCTCCTCCGGAAAATCCGGGGTTCCTTGCAAGCATTACAGCAGTTCCATGATCTCCGACGGTGCCGCTTACGATAACTGCATCGCCTTTTTGTATTTTTTCAGGTGAAAGCCCGGGGCACTTTAAGAATCCGATACCGGCGGTATTAATATAAATCCCATCGCCTCGTCCTCTTTCAACTACCTTTGTATCACCTGTTACAACTTTTACTTTGCATGCCTCGGCCTGCTTCGCAATGGATGCTACAATTTTGCGCAAATCTTCTGTGGGAAATCCCTCTTCGATAATCATAGCAAGTGATAGATATTTCGGACATCCGCCTGCCATTGCAATATCATTTACGGTTCCGCATATTGAAAGCTTGCCGATATCGCCGCCGGGGAAGAAATAAGGTGATACTACGAAGCTATCTGTTGAAAAAACAAGCTTGTCCGCGCCTTCAATAACAGCTCCGTCACCAAGCTCAGACAAAGCACTGTTAGATAGTGCCGGCACTATAATCTCATCTATTAGTGAAGCCGTCTTCTTTCCGCCACTTCCGTAATCTAATGTAATTATATCATCCATAACTATATCCTCTGGTATTTATATGCCGCAGCGCATGCGCCTTCGCTTGAAACCATGCAGGGGCCAACAGCATCCTCGGGTGTGCAAGCCGTCCCAAACAGCGGGCACATAGAAGGGCTCATCGCTCCCTTTATTACCTCACCGCAGCAGCAACCTTTTTCTTTTGTAGGACGGTTTATGTCGATTTTGAATTTTTCTGCCGCATCATAGAAGGCAAATTCATCTCGAATTTTGTATCCGCTGTCGGCAATAAATCCAAGACCGCGCCAGATTGCGCCACAAGGCTCGAAGTACTTTTTAATAGCAGCTTTTGCCGCAGGATTACCGTCGGGACGCACAAGCCTCTCATATTTATTTTCAATGCGGTGATTACCTTCAATCAACTGGCCGATAAGGTGTTCTATCGCAACTGTTATATCTTCAGTCTCAAATCCGGCAACCACTCCCGGCAAATCGTAATCCTCTGATAGGAATCTAAATCCTTCTTCACCTAAAATAACCGCAACATGTCCCGGAACTATAAATCCGTTTACCGAAAAATCAGGCGACTCAATCAGCGCCCTCAGCGACGGCTCAACTCGCTTCAGCAAAGACAAAACAGAGAAATTCTTAACCCCTCTTTCTGCTGCAACTCCGATTGCTGCCCCTGTCCCCGGTGCAGTCGTTTCAAATCCGACGCCGAGGAAAACGACCTCTTTATCCGGATTTTTTAAGGCTATATCTATTGCGTCTATTGGAGAGTATACGACTTCAACATGTGCTCCGCGGGCTCTTTTGTTGCCGAGATTATCTCCGCGTCTGCTACCCGGAACTCGTATCATATCTCCGTAAGTTGTAATTATAACATTGGGATTATCAGACAGTTCAAGAAATGCGTCTATAGCGCCGTCGGGTGTTACGCACACAGGACATCCCGGTCCTGACAAGAGCTTTATATTATCCGGAAGCAATGACTTGATGCCGCTTTTAGCAATACTCATGGTATGAGTACCGCAGACTTCCATCAGGCGTATCTCGCCGAGGGCTTCTATGCTCTTTTTATCAAAGCTCTGAAAGAGCATCCTCAACCTCCTTGAAAGCTGCGAGATCCTCAAGTGCCTGCTTCTTATCAAGACGCTCGATGGCAAATCCTGCATGCACCATTACATATTCACCGATTTTCGGGTCGGGTATAAAGTCAAGACGGATATTTCTCTTGATTCCTTCATAGCTTCCGACACCGTCGAAGCCATTTATTTCAACTATTTCAAGTGGAACTGCAAGACACATGATTATAAACTCCTATCATAAGCTGGCCGAGTGATAAACCTTCATCGCCGCATGATACACGTCTGTGGTGATAAACATTAAGCCCGTGCGCCCTAATTGCCTCAGGAATCCTATTCATCAGATACATGTTATTAAATGTACCACCGGATAAAACAACCCTCACAAGGCCCGTATCGACGCTTATACGGCAGGTAATATCTACTGCCATATCAATTAACGTATTCATAAATGCGGCAGCAATATCACCGACATCTTCGCCTGAAAGTATATCTTCAGTTATTTCTTTAATCATCTTACGATAATCAAACACATAGCCGTCATCTTCGATTATATCATAATCATACAGCTTTTCGCAGTTATTATTTGCGGCTGCCTCAAGAAGTATTGCTCCCTGGCCCTCATATGTTCCCTGAACTTTAATTCCGAGGATTGCGGCAACTCCGTCAAAAAGTCTCCCCATACCGCTTGATAAGGGCGAATTAATACCAAGTGAAAGCTGTGTCTTTACCAAGTTACATTTATCCGGTTCGAAAAATCTCTCAGGATCTATGCCGGCATCAAGAAGGAGCGCAATTCCGACACGCCATAGGTCATGCGTGACAAGATCTCCTCCGGCCAGCTTTATGGGGCGAATATGTCCCGCACGTTTATAGTTCTTATATCCGCCGGTCAAAAACTCACCGCCCCAGATGGTGCCGTCCTCGCCATAACCGGTGCCGTCCCAAATAATCCCTATTGTTTCTCCATCCAGGTCATTATCAGCCATGCATGAAGCAAGATGCGCATGATGATGCTGAACTTGAAGAATCGGCAAATCCTCTGATTCCGAGCGCATTTTTGCATAATTTGTTGACAAAAAGTCCGGGTGCATATCGCAGATAAGCATCTCGGGAGAGATATTAAACAGCTTTTCAAAATGCTTTATCTGTCCGCAATAGTTCTCGTACACTTCCGCGCTCTTCATATCTCCGATATGTTGTGAAGGAAATGCGTAATTGCCCTTTGATAGCGTGAAGCTTGCTTTCTGCTCCGCTCCGCAGGCAAGCAGTTGAGGCATGTCGTGCTGCATGATTACAGGGTACGGTACGAATCCTCTGGATCTTCTGACAGGGTAAAAGTCTCCGTCATATACATATGTGAGCGAATCATCGCAGCGCACATGAATCTCGCGATTATTCATCAAATAGCCATCAGCTATCCCTGCCAAAGAGGTAAGTGCCTCATCATTTTTGTAAATAATCGGCAGATCTGATATATTTGCGCTGGTCATTATCATAGCGTCAATTCCGGCATCGGTAATCATGTAATGAACCGGTGTATACGGAAGCATAACTCCGATATAACCATTCTCGCTGATATGCATCAAATCCTTTGGATTGCGTTTTTTAAGTAATACTATCGGGCGCTTGGGACTCGTTAATATTCTCTCTTCGTCTTCACTTACGAGACAGTATTTTCGTACAGTTTCAACATCTTTGCACATAATGGCAAATGGTTTCTCATCTCGATGTTTGCGGCTTCGCAATGTAATCGCAACCTCGGGATTATCTATGCGTCCTGCAAGGTGAAAGCCTCCGAGTCCTTTTATTGCCACTATTTTATTATCACGAATATAATTTACAGTATTTTCTATTGCATCGCCAGGCAGCTCCCGGCCTTCGCCGCAGACAAATGACAGGCTCGGCCCGCAGTCGTTGCAACCTGTCGGTTCTGCATGATAGCGACGGTCCGTTATAGTTGTATACTCAGTATAACAATCCGGGCACATCTTAAAAGGCGCCATGGTAGTGCATGACCTGTCATACGGAACATCTTTTATAATGGTGAATCTTGGGCCGCAATTTGTGCAATTGATAAATGCGTACTTGTATCTGCGCCCGGGTGAGCGCATCTCCTCAAGGCATTCATCACATATACAAACATCAGGGGATATAAGTGTATTACGGCTGACATTGCCGTCACTTTTGATAATCTTGAATTCAGTATAGCCTGCGAGCTCGGGCATGTATTCAAGGTTTACGCTTGCGATCAGCGCAAGCTGCGGTGCCTTTGTCCATAACTCGGCGGCAAATGTTTCTATAGCCGCATCTTCGCCTTCAAGTTCTATCTCGGCTCCGGCTGAAGTATTTCTGATCCAACCGTTTAGAGAAAAGCCAGTTATCTGCTTATGAATAAAAGGGCGAAAACCCACGCCCTGAACGATGCCATTTACACGGATTTTTGCCCTTTTTATCATATTGCCTTCTTCATATGCCGCATTGCGGCATAATTATTACTTAATATTCTTTGAATCTGTATTCAATCGTATTATCGCGTATCCATGATACTGCGCCAAATGCAACGTTAAATATTCCGAGGTGTGAAGCAGTAACTACGCGGCCTCTGAGATTCGCCTGTCCTACAAGCGCTGCTACCTTTTCGTTAAGAAGATCCATGTAGCCACGATTAAGTGCATATCCGAGATAACCGCCTATGCATATTGCCCCAGGATTAAACATCTGAATTACATCATATATAGCCTGTGCAAGATAATCGACGGCTTCGCGAAGAGCTGCATCAACCTCTTTATCGCCGTTTTTCTGACGGTCGAGTATATTCTGAACTGCTTCAAGTCGAGATGACGTGTTAGGATAAAACTTTTCTACTAATGAACCGATTGAAACAACATCGTTAAAGCATTTGTTTCCGTTTCCGATAAGCACCTTGCCGAGCTTGCCATAGAATCTTCCGTCTGAAGAATATGTCTCTCCGCCGTCATACAGGTCAAGTTTAAGCGACCAGTTACCGTGAATATATGCAAGATAAGTGCTGGGATCGTAGTCACCGAAGTGAATCTCGCCGATTGCGCCTGCGCTTGCGGTATTCATAATTGCAATCGGAATATTGGGGAACTGTTCAGTAAAGAAGCTCTCCGCATCTACTCCGCGCCAAGCGGGGATGGGATTGTTGGGATCCTCCTGCATCTTCTCGTTATAGTTTAGAGGAAGTGCAATACCGATACCTACAACACCGTTCTTGGTCTTGAATTTCTTGTCGCAGTCCTCAACGATTTCCTTAATTCTCTTCACGAGCTGTTTCGGAGAATATGATTTATCTTCACGAACTGCCTGCTCAAGGATGGTTCCGCGCAGATCGCTTACTACGAAGTTTGTGGATATACCGGATATTTCTACACCGATAATAATGCCGTATGTTTTTGATAACATGAGCATCATAGGAGGACGTCCGTTATCTGAGCTGACTATTCCCTCTTCGGAGACAATATCCGCGTCAATCAAATCACGGATACAGTTGGATACCGTAACTTTATTAAGTCCTGTCTCTCTGGAAATATCAGCGCGAGAAAGCGGTGCCTTCAGCACTATAGTACGGAAGACTTTGTCTAGATTTAGATTCTTCATGTGTGAAAATGAACCGCTTGGGCCGATATATGATGCCATAATGTACTCCTTCCGATTTATAAAAAAGCCGCGGATATCCCGTCGGCTAAAGAGGCGTGCCTAGCAGGATTCGAACCTGCGACCCACGGCTTAGAAGGCCGTTGCTCTATCCAGCTGAGCTATAGGCACATATTTTCGTAGGATCGATAGGTTCCTGCGTATTAATTAATCGGGGCGACAGGATTCGAACCTGCGACCTCCCGGTCCCTAACCGGACGCTCTACCAAACTGAGCCACGCTCCGAACAACTGTTAATATACATACTTTTTCGGCCATTGTCAACCGAAAACGGGTATTTTTTATAAAAAATATACAAACTTAATTTTCTTAAGTTTAGCATTAAAAAAGCTCCGGTATTGCCGGAGCTTTCAGTTGATTATTTGATTATGCAAGCTTTGCTTTTGCTGCTTCTGCGAGCTTTGCAAAGCCCTCTGCATCGTTAACTGCGAGGTCAGCAAGTACCTTGCGGTTAAGATCGATATCAGCGAGCTTGAGACCATACATGAATCTGCTGTATGAAAGTCCGTTCATACGTGCTGCTGCATTGATACGAGCAATCCAGAGCTGTCTGAACTGACGCTTCTTCTGCTTACGTCCTGCATATGAGGTTGTAAGAGCCTTCATTACAGTCTGCTTTGCGCAACGGTACTGCTTAGAACGAGCTCCACGATATCCTTTAGCGAGTTTAAGTACTCTGTTATGTCTTTTCTTGGCTCCGAGGCCACCTTTAATTCTTGCCATCTTTTGCCACCTCCATTAGTACGGTAAAATCTTCTTCATTACCTTTGCGTTGGTGCTGTCTGCAATGGTAGCTTTACGAAGATTTCTCTTTCTCTTCTGTGATTTCTTTGTAAGGATGTGGCTCTTGTAAGCCTTCATTCTCTTGAGTTTTCCTGAGCCGGTCTTCTTGAAACGCTTAGCTGCGGCTCTCTTGGTCTTAAACTTAACCATGATATTCCTCCTTGAAATTATTTACTCTTTGGTCCTAAAAACATTACCAGGCTTCTGCCTTCGGGCTTGGCAGTCTTCTCGACTGTTGCCACATCAGCTAACTTGGCAGCAAATTCATCCAATATGCCGGATCTCTCCTGCATGCGGGATATCTCGCGTCCGCGGAATCTTACGGAAACCTTTACCTTGTCTCCGTGTTCAATGAACTTACGTGCCGCCTGTGCCTTGGTGTTCATGTCATTGACATCAATATTGGGTGAGAATCTGATCTCCTTGGTCTCAGTGACCTTCTGCTTTTTCTTGGCTTCTTTTTCCTTGCGGATCTGCTCGTAACGGAACTTTCCGTAGTTAATGATCTTGCATACGGGCGGATTGGCAGTAGGTGCTATGAGCACAAGATCCAAATCCTCTTCTTCTGCCAGCTTAAGAGCCTCGCGTGAATTCATGATTCCGACCTGCTCTCCGTGGCTACCGATCAGTCTGATTTCCATATCAGCAATCTGTTCGTTGATTAATGTTTCGCTAATTGTTTTGTCCTCCAAAATTAAAAGAGCGGATAGCATAACTATCCACCCTGTAAGGTTCAATCGGGACCGTAGACGCTTTGCGTGACGGTGAGAGTGGATACTCTGCTTTCACATTAAATTTGCAACACGAGTATAATACAACTATAAAGATATCGTGTCAATAGTTTATTTTAAGGTTTTTATCGCTTGTGAGATTGTATCAAATAATTCGTATCCGTCGCATTCGGTGGAAATGATTTTCGTGTTAAGGATACTTTCCGCTTCTTCTACCGTTACATCATCCAGAAATACATTCTCTCCGCTTCGGAGCATGCTGCTCGGGATAAATGTAAGGCTGCAGTTCGGTAGGTTTCTAAGTTGCCCCGTCAAATCCTGACCGGTAATAAGTCCTGCGACTGTTATATTCTCGCCGAAGAAATGATTGATAATAGGAACTACTTCTATATTAAGCTTAGGAAAATGATTCTGCATCTCTTGCATGAGCTGCTTCATAGTCTCAGCGGCAAGAAGCCCCGTAGCAAGACGAATATTCCCGCATAGATTCTTTTCCTCGGTAGTTTCAAGTGCATCAAGAAAACTGTCTGTCAGCTGCCGCACCATACCGACACCATTTTCGAATTGCAGATATCCGTCGTATCTGTCAGCTTCAGGGATAGGCCTTCCTGTCATCAGGTAAAGCTCATCACTTGCGTGGACAAAATGAATACCGCATCTGTCGTATATCTCTTTTTGAAAGCGCTCAATGGTGTCAATTGTTCTGTTTGCACAAGAAACTGAAATCGGTTCAAGGTGCTCAAGCTTCTCGCGATATTTAGTAAGTCCGACCGGAACTACGGAAAGGCTTTGCATAACGGGAGCGTATTTTGCAAGTTCACCGATGGTATACTCAAGCTCATCACCGTCATTGAACCCCTCACACATTACTATCTGCCCGTTCATGACGAGCCCTGCCTCAAAGAACCTGTCTATTATCTTAAGGCTATCACCTGCATATTTATTGTGAAGCATCTTTACGCGAAGCTCCGGATTCATGGTATGAACGGAAATATTTATCGGCGAAAGTCTGTAATTGATAATCTTCTCTACATCATGCTCAGACAGATTAGTCATAGTGATATAGTTGCCCTGAAGAAATGAAAGTCTTGCGTCATCATCTTTAAAATAGAGTGTATCGCGCATACCACCGGGCATCTGATCTACAAAGCAGAATATACAGCGATTGCTGCAGGAGCGATAATCGTCCATAAGGCCATTAGAAAATACAAGCCCGAGATCCTCATCGGCATCTTTCTCCACTTCAAATTCAGCCTCTTCACTGCCCCGTCTTATATGAAGCGTAAGATACTCGTCATTGCATAGATAACGATAGTCGAGTACATCCTCGACTATCTGACCGTTAATCTCGAGAAGCTCATCCCCGGGAAGTAATTCAAGTTCACAAGCTATAGAGCCGGGCTCTACGGCATCAATTATCTGACCCTTCTTCAACCTTTGTCTCCGTATTTTCTGCCTCAGCAGGATTATCTACATTATCGCAAGCTTCAGAATCCTCGCAAACTCCAGTATCCTCGCAAACTTCTGTATCTTCGCAAGATTCAGTTTCATCGCAAGCAGGTTCCTCAGCCGGGAAATCTGAATCGACTTTAACAAGCTTGTTTAATTTGCCGACAAATATCATAAGCAGAATACCTATCGGAAGTGTAATCACGGAAATAAACTGTGAATTCGACAGACCGGTGCTGCCGACTGTCGGTTCAACACGCCAGAATTCAATAATAAATCTGCCGATACTGTAGAGAATTACATATAGAGCGCCGACTCTTCCGGGAGTCTTGAACTTCTTAGAGAAGAATAAAAGTATACCGAAATTAAGCAGATTTGCGACAACCGATATAAGCTGAACCGGAACAAGCGGAACGCCTGAAGGCGCAAAGCTTCCGGCAGGAAAAGTAATGCCAATCCATGAATTGGTAGGCACGCCGTAGCAGCAACCTGCAAGGAAACATCCGACTCTTCCGAAAGCCTGTCCGAGCGCAATTGCGATAACCGCTACGTCAAAATAGCGGAAGAAATTCTTTTTGTATTTGATACAGAAAAGAAGTCCTGCCAGAAGACCGACTATTACTCCTCCGTATACAACGAATCCCTCTGAAAGTGAGTTCTTAAGCGTTCCCATAAAGTCTTTTACAAACTCGGGAATGATGGTAATCCAGTATAATACTTTAGCGCCGAGAACGCCTGCTATCACGCAAGTAATACCCGCATTAAATGCAAGTTCTTTATCAAGTCCTCTTTTTGCAGCATATTTCTCAGCAAAAGTAATTGCCGCAATGGCAGCAATTGCAAGCATTAAACCGTAACTGTAGATATTTACATCGCCTATTGAAAATAGAATCGGTCTCATTTTCCTGTCCTCAATTATTTATTGTATTTATTCTCAATGCCGGTAATCAGCTGAACTCTTGCTTCATGTCTTCCGCCCTGAAACTCGGCAGTAAAGAAGGCATTAACAATCTCTTTGGCGGTCTCAAGTCCGATAACTCTGGCGCCCATTGCAATTATATTGGCATTGTTATGTTCCACGCTCATACGAGCCGAATAGCTCTCTGACACAGCTGCTGCGCGAATGCCGGGGACCTTATTTGCGGATATTGAAATGCCTATGCCTGTTCCGCATATAAGCACGCCCTTGTCAACCGTTCCGCCCGCGACAGCTTCGGCAACTATTCTGGCAGGAGTAGGGTAATCAGCCTTCTCTCCGATAGCGAGCGGATACATATCAACGCACTCATGTCCCATGCTCTCAAGATATTTCATGAGTTCGAGTTTCATCTCGGTTCCTGCATGATCACTACCAAATCCGATTTTCATATTTCTTCCTCCGAATTAATTAAGCAAATAATTCATCCACGTAAGAATCAGCGTTGAATCTATGTAAATCTTCTATCTTTTCACCCTCGCCGATATACAGAACGGGGAGACCTAATTCACTCTGAACTGCAACCGCTATGCCACCTTTTGCACTGCCATCCATCTTTGTAAGAACGATACCGTCAACATGTGCCGCATCTGAAAATTCGCGCGCCTGACTCAAGGCATTCTGTCCTGTAGTTCCATCAAGGACAATAAGCGTCTTGACATGTCCTTCGGGATATTCACGTTCAAGTATACGATATATCTTACGAAGCTCATCCATGAGATTTTTCTTATTCTGAAGGCGCCCTGCCGTATCACATATAAGGATGTCAATCTTTCGTGATCTTGCCGCAGCAACGGCATCATAGATAACAGCCGCAGGATCAGAGCCTTCCTTTTGAGCAATCATATCTACACCGGCACGCTCCGCCCAAATTCCGAGCTGAGCTATCGCACCTGCTCTGAATGTATCGGCCGCAGCAAGTAAAACCTTCTTTCCTGCCGCCTTGTACTGCATAGCAAGCTTACCGATGCTTGTCGTCTTACCTACGCCATTTACTCCTACCATCAGAATTACGCTGCACTGGTTTTCGAATTCAAAATCAGCCTCGGTATCTGCCATCTTTTTCTTAAGGTCAGATATAAGATACTCGCGTGCTTCAGAAGGGGTTTTAATATCCCCCGCATCTACGCTTTCGCGTATTCCTTCAATGATGTCTTCGGTAGTCCTGACACCTATATCAGCTTCTATGAGCTGTTCTTCCAACTCGTCATAGAAATCATCATCAATTTCCGACAGTCCGAACAAACTCTTTATTCTCATAAAAACGCTTTTTTTATCAGCCATTTCAGTCCTCAACTAAATCAGGATCAGTAAGGTCAACAGAAACGAGCGTACTTACGCCGCGTTCCTGCATCGTAATACCATAGAGAATCTCTGCAGCCTCCATAGTACCGCGTCTATGCGTAATTGCGATAATCTGCGTATGCTCTTTAAGCTTCTTTAAGTATGCCGCAAATCTGTCTACGTTGCGCTCATCAAGTGCAGCCTCTATTTCATCAACAAGGCAGAATGGTGAAGGTTTTAGATTCTGAATGGCAAATATAAGCGCAATAGCAGTAAGTGCCTTCTCGCCGCCGGAGAGCTGCATCATATTCTGAAGCTTCTTTCCCGGAGGCTGCGCAATAATTGCTATGCCGGATTTAAGAATATCTCCGTCCTCATCGGCTACAAGCTCAAGGGTACCCTTACCACCACCAAAGAGTTCTTTGAATACCTTATCAAACTCTTCTTTAATCTTGGCGAAGTTTTCTTCAAACTGCTTGCGCATGCCGGACTCAAGGTCCTTGATAACTGCCATGATGTCATCTCTTGCCTTGGTAAGATCAGTAAACTGGGCGCTTAGGAACTCATACCTCTCGCCCATCTCTTTCTCCTGCTCAATGGCATTTACATTGACAGGACCGAGTGCTCTTATCTCATCCTTGTGAGCAGCAATAATCTTTCTGATTTCCGTGATGCTTTCATTGCCCTCAAACTTCTGTGCCTCAGCCTCGGCAGGAGTCATCTCGTATTCGTTCCAGAGATAACTGATCTGAGTATCAATGCTTTCAGTAATACGCTCTTCCTGGTTGGTAAGGCGTACCATATCCTTATCAAGCGCTGCAGCAGTAGCTGTCTTTTCGTCGCGACCGTCAAGCAGTGCTTTTTGCTCTTCAGCAAAATTATCCCTTGCTGTAACTGCCGCACTTATTGCGCCGGAAAGTTCAGTTGCCTCGGCAGAAAGTTCTGATACATGCTTCTGAATCTTATCAATCTCACGCTTTCTCGCAAGGACCTGCATACCTTCAGGATCCGCCTTGGACAGAAGTTCTTTCTTCTCATCGGTTATGCGCTCAAGTTCCTCATCTATTGAATCAAATGTTTCCATAAGGAAATTGTTGCGTTCTTCAAGCTTAGAGAATTCCATACGAAGCTGATTTAATTCTTCAGTCATCTTCTTATAGAGCTCACGTTCTGCGTCAAGCTGCTCTACGAGCAATTCTGCAGCCTTTTTACGATTCTCCTCAGCCTTTTCCGCTTCAAGCTCAGCCTGCTTCGAATCTACTATCTGTGCATTAAGTTCGGTAATCATAAGGAGCAAATCATTCTGTTCACGCAGCTTTGCATCCTTCTCATCGGCAAGTCTTGCTCTGTCATCACGTATAGACTGGAGTTGAGACTCTCCTTGTGCATACTTTATGCGAAGCTCCTGAAGCTCCTGCATAATCGTTGCAAGATCTGCTTTTTTATGAGCAAGCTCCGAAGCATATTCCTGAGCCTTATCACGCAGCTTTTCTCCTGAGGTTTTTGCCTCGACAAGCTGCTTTTCAAGCTCATCCATCTCACGGCGACGGCCGAGAAGGTTAGAGTTATTCTTAAATGCTCCGCCTGTGATAGAACCGCCGGGGGAGAGATATTCGCCCTCAAGCGTAACTATATGGAGCTTGTACTTGAACTTTCGTGCTATCAAAAGTGCATGTTCAATAGCATCAACAACAAGCACTCTTCCAAGGAGATATCTAACGACCTCATTATACTGCGATTCTGCCTTAACAAGCTTATCTGCAGTATCAATTGCACCTTCTTCGGTAAGCGCTTCAGGGGTCTGGAAGCCGGTCGCCTTTACAGCATCCATGGGAAGGAAGGTAACGCGACCGAATTTGTTTTTCTTGAGAAATTCAACCATGGATTTAGCGGTTGCCTCATCCTCAGTAACAACATTCTGGATGCGTGTTCCAAGCGCGGTTTCTATGGCTGTTTCATACTTTTTGTCAACGGAAATAAGGTCTGCAACAACTCCTCGGATGGCTTTGTTGCCCTTCTTTTGAGACATTACCTGTCTTATGCTGTCCCCATAGCCGTCATATCTCTCAGCCATGTTGGTAAGCGCTTCCAGTTTTGTATTGATAACCTGATATTCAGATACTGCACTCGCAAGTTTTTCCTCAGTCTCAGATTTCTCACGTTCGGTAACACTGACCTGAGATTCAAGTTTTTGTCCGGACTGTTCTTTTTCGTCAATTGATTTCTTGAGAGTTTTTTGCTCGGCTAAGGCATTTTGCTCATCGGCAGCTCTTGCCGCATCAGCTTCTTCACATTCGGTAATAGATATCTTCAGTGCGTCGCGAGAGTTCTCAGCCTGCTCAAGTCTTGCTGCAACTCCCTGTGAGCCTGCAAAAATATCCGCCTTGCTCTTAATATCCGTAAGGAGTGAGTTCTGCTGATCTTCAAGCTTCTTCTGAAGCTCGCGTATGTAATCATCTTTTTCTTCGAGCTTTTCTTCAGCAGCAGTTATCTCATCATCAAGGCTGTCGATTTTCTCGTTAATTTCATTTTTCTCTGAGGAAAATGCATCTTTCTTTTTATCCTGCTCTTCAATACGTGCATCGAGCAGTGAAAGGCGTTCCTGAAGCTGATCTTCTGAGGATTTAAGCGTTGATATCTGCTCATTAAGGACCTTGATGCGTCCTTCAAGATTCTCTTTTTCAATATTCTTTTCGGATAATGCTTCGCGCTGAGTATCGATTTGCTTATCAAGAGATTCTTTCTTTCTTGCCGCTTTTTCGAAATCATCACGCATCTTCTCGGCATCTTTTGTAGCCTGCTCATAGTCAGCTTTTACTACTGTCAGTTTTTCGCGAACTGCCTCAAGCTTTTTGCGAAGGTCCTCTGACTCTCTGAAGAAAGCACCAACTTCGTAGTATTTAAGTTCATCGCGAAGCTTTAAATACTTCTTGGCGGTCTCTGCTTGCTCGCGTACCGGTCCGATATTTTTCTCAATCTCACCTAATACATCGCCTACACGAAGAATGCTGTTCTGCTCTTCTTCGAGCTTCTTTACTGCAATATCCTTGCGTTTCTTAAACTTAACGATACCTGCAGCTTCATCAAAGAGCTCTCGGCGATCTTCCGGCTTAGTGCTTAAGATTTTGTCAATCTGTCCCTGACCGATGATGGAATATCCTTCCTTGCCGACACCGGTATCATAAAACAGCTCGGATATATCGCGCAGGCGGCAGGTGTTATTGTTGAGAAGGTATTCGCTCTCACCTGAACGATAAACTCGTCTCGTTACTATTACATCGTCAAAATCAACTGCAAGCGCATGATCTGAATTATCGATGGTAAGCGAAACATACGCATAGCCCTGCGGCTTGCGGTTTTCTGTTCCGGCGAATATGACATCCTGCATGTTGCTTCCGCGCAGAGTCTTAGCGCTCTGTTCACCGAGTACCCAGCGAACAGCATCCGCAACATTACTCTTGCCGCTTCCGTTGGGTCCGACTATACCGATGATGCCCGGTGAAAAATCAAACACCGTCTTATTTGCAAATGATTTAAATCCTTGTGCTTCTATTTTCTTTAAGTACATAAATTACTCCTGATTGTTGATTTTTAGTATTGCCTTGTAGGCTGCCTGCTGCTCGGATAGTTTTTTGGACTTACCTTCGCCCTCACCGAAAATAACGTCTCCGATAAGTACGCGAGAAGTAAATATCCTGGCATGATCAGGGCCCTCAGCCTTTATCAGCTCATAGGACAGCTGTCCCATGTCACTGGCCTGCACGATTTCCTGCAGAATGGTCTTACTATCATAAAAGAGATGTCTGTTTTCTATATCGCACATTACATGCGCAATTACAAACTCTTTTGCAATAGTAAATCCACCGTCAAGATAAATTGCACCGATTACCGCCTCAAGTACATCTTCAAGTGCTGCCTCGCGATATCGACCGCCTGATTGTTCCTCGCCTTTTCCGAGCAAGATAAAATTACCAAGACCGAGTTTTTGAGAAATATCAGCAAGCGAACTCTCACATACAAGAGATGCTCTGATGCGCGTCAGTTCTCCTTCGGTCTTATCCGGATATTTGCGGAACAGAAATTCGCTTGATGAAGTTTCAAGAACCGCATCACCAAGAAATTCCAAGCGTTCATTGCACTCAGCGTAGGGCAAATGATGCTCATTAATATAGGAGCTATGAGTAAATGCCCTCCGGAGAAGTTCTTTGTCTTTAAACTCATATCCGATGGCTTTTTCAGCTTCTGAAAAATTCATTTTTCCCTCTTAATAAAAAATTGAGAGGGCATTCAAGATTGAATGCCCTAACATTCTCAGCCTAAAAGCTTTTCAATTTTTTCGATAGCATCACCTACGGTTACGATATTTTCGGCTTCTTCATCCGGGATGGTGATGCCGAGCGCTTCTTCAAGGCTCATAACGATTTCAATTCTATCGAGAGAATCAGCTCCGAGATCATTCTCAAAACTCTTTTCAGCAGTTACTTGCTCCGGGTCACATGAGAGTACATCAGCAACTACTTTCTGAATTACTTTAATATCCATGTCAATCCTCCTTATTTATATCTGTGGCAGAAAGACTGTCTGCAATCTTTCCTACCAAATCTTGCTTTACAAAATCAATGCACTGGATAAGTGTGTTTGAAACTTCACCTCTTGTTGCACTGCCGTGTGTTTTAACGACTAAGCCCTTAAGACCAAGCAGAGGGGCTCCGCCGTAGTCCGATACGCTAAGTCCCTTAAGTGTCTGTTTAAGCGCAGGCTTTATCAGAAGTCCTCCGATCTTTGAACGAAGCGAGGACATAAGTCCCTTTTTAACCATGCCAAGCAGAGCGGATGCTGTGCCTTCATAAAGCTTTAATATAACATTGCCCACAAATGCGTCGCATACAACTACGTCAGCACCACCGTGCGGAATCTCACGTGCTTCAATGCTGCCGATGAAGTTTATCTTATCGCAGGCTTTAAGCAGCGGGAATGTTTCTTTAACGAGGGCGTTCCCCTTTTCTTCTTCAAGTCCGACATTTGCTATAGCAACGCGAGGACTTGCAATACCCATAACCTGCTGCATATATATGGAACCCATTATGGCAAATTGAACGAGCTGTCCGGCTCTGCAGTCCATATTTGCTCCGCTGTCGATAATCAGGGTAGGATTAGCCGCAGTAGGAATTACTGCGCCTATAGGAGCTCTGTCCACGCCCTTTAAGCGGCCTACGATAAGCTGTCCGCCTACGAGTACGGCGCCTGAACTGCCTGCTGATACAAATGCATCGGCTTTTTTCTCTGCAACTAATCTCTCTCCTACAACGAGTGATGAATCCTTCTTATGGCGCACGGCCGCTACAGGCGGCTCACCTGTTTCAATCACTTCTGTTGTGGGTACTATCTCGATATTATCGCTTGTACGTCCTGCAAGGCATTCATTAATCTCCTTCTCGCCGCCGACAAGCAAAATCTTTATTTCATTACTTACTGATGCAGCAAGGAGGGCGCCCTCAACTATCTCTTTCGGAGCGTTGTCGCCACCCATTGCATCAAGTGCTATAACTACTTTTCCGCCTATCATATATTCACCTACCTAATCTGTAATAATGTACCATAAAATAGCCATTATGTAAATGAATCCTTTTAATCCGAAGTTACTTTTTCATTTAACTCTTTTAACTCCATTGCGCCTTTTCTCCTTGCAAAGGTGAAAATTCTGTACTAAAATTAAACAAAATTTCATTATCCCGTTGTCCCTTTCCTTCATATAAGGGGAACAGGGATAAAAGGAGAAAACACCATGAAAAAAATCATTTCCCTAATGCTTGCCCTGATTATTTTGGTGGCGATGCTATCGACGGTAACATTTGCGGATGAAGAAATGTCCGATACCTTTACATTTGAACAAGTTACAAGCAAGACAAGTGAAAAAGGTTTATTCACATTAAACACAGATTATGTTGACAAAGACGGTTGGTCCGCCGGTTCATATCATCCTTTCGCGATAATTGCTGCAGAGGGACTAATAATCACCCGCATTGAAGCTGAGATTGGATATTATGAAAAAAACTACGGTAAGATTGGCGTAAGCGGCGGCGCAACCAAACAGCCAATGTTTGAAAAAGACGGCATAAAGATGGCTTCTATAACCAATATCAACAGTTCGAAGCTTTCCATTAAGGGCGATGAACCTATTCAATTCAAAAACATCACAGTTTATTATAACAGTCACAGCTATGGAGAAGACAATATTTGCAGTGTCTGTGGTAAGACTAGATGTGAAATTGAAGGACATGATTACGATTATATTTGCCACTATTGCGGCGGAGAAGCTCCCGAAGGCTATGTTCCTGATAACGACACCGCTTCCGTCCTCTCCGATGGCAATATGACTATCGTATGCAGCGTTGCGGCGGCGGCTTTCGGTTTCCTTGCGGCAATGTTTATCTTCAAGAAAAAGCCCGCATCAGCCAACACAGAGGAAGAATAAACCATAAAGGATAAAGAGAAAGAGTCTGCCAAAGCAGGCTCTTTTTTATGGTTTATTCTTCGTCGCTGTTTGTCCCATTTGCGGCTACGGGCTTTTTCTTCTTCCCAATCAACAGTCCGCCGACAAGACCGAGGGCAAGCGTTGCAACGCTGCATACAATGGTCATATTGCCCTGAGAGAGTGAGGAACCGAGACCTAATTCTCCTTCTGGCGTTTCTACCACTACAGCGCCAACCGCACCTGAGACATTTTCGGGGTCATAGCCTTCGGGTGCTTCCTCACCGCAGCAGTCACACAAGAAAACTGAAACATAGTTATGGCCTTCGACATCACATTTAGTCTTAGTCTTGTGACAGACACTGCATACATTGTTTGCATCGTAGCTGTGGGTATGCGGCCACATATAGTAGACGGTAATATTTTTGAATTGAGCAAAATTAGAGCCACCAACAAATGAAAACTCGGAAGCATTGATGTTGCTCACGGTGACAATATCGCCGTCTTCGCTTGGTAAATTATCCTTGACTGCGCTGCCGCTGACGCCGACATTATTGTAGTTCCAACTAAAGTAGCCAATCACAGCATCAATGCGTGTGATCGTCAGTCCATCTGCGGCAGTTATCGTGAGAGTGTCGGTGTCACCACCGTACCAACCGTCTTTGTCAACTTCGGTTGTAGTCAGAGTGAATAAGCCGTTCTCGCTTTTCTTGCTATAAACTTGTTCAAACGTAATGGTATCGGACATTTCCTCATCCGCAAACGCCACCGTACTTAGCATCCCCACGCAAAGCACCAAAACCAGCACTAAGCTCACAATCTTTTTCATTTTTCCAACCTCCGAAGTGTTTTCACCATTCTATCACGGCAATTTCCCATTAACAATTACGGCACTTTTTGAATTTTGCCATCATTCCCACTCAATAATTAAATTTTCTTGTGTAGGAATAAAAGCGACAATTTCTCCGGGCTTATATCCTTCCTTCGGAATGCGCAGTCGCACGTATTCGCGATTGTATCCGTAGGCGTATTTGTCATCAGTTTCCTCTATCAAAAGCTCGGTTTCTTTGCCAATATAGCCTATTACATAATCAGTTTTATGTGCCTGAGCCATATTTAGTAAGATGTCACTACGTTTTTCTTTTATCTGCGGATCTACCCTGTTCGGAAGCTTTTCTGCCGCAGTTCCGGTCCTTAACGAATACTGGAATATATGCATCTCATATAGTTTGATTTTTTTGAGAAATTCAACTGTCTGCGCAAATTCCTCTTCCGTCTCACCCGGAAAGCCGACTATTACATCTGTCGTAAGCGCCGGATTATCAAAATATTCACGTAGAATCTGCAATTTCTCTGCATACTCTTCGCAAGTATAGTGTCTGTTCATGCGTGCAAGCGTTTCATCACACCCGCTCTGCAGAGACAGGTGAAAATGCGGACACAGCTTATCTATACCGGAAACCAGAGCGGCAAATTCACGGGTAATTATGCGGGGCTCAAGAGATCCGAGTCTGATACGCTTTATCCCCTCTATTTTATTGACTTTGCGAAGCAGGGAAATGAGCGGCGCGCCCCATTCAGAAGGAACATTTGCCCCATAAGAGCTTAAATGAATACCGGTTAATACAACTTCGCGTATGCCACCGTCGGCAAGTGCTTTTACTTCTTCAAGCACAGACTCTTCGGATCTGCTTCTTACGCGTCCGCGTACATATGGTATCAGACAGTAACTGCAAAACTGGTTGCAGCCGTCCTGAATCTTAACAAATGCTCTTGTGCGCTCGCCGGCGCCTTTAATATGCATGTCATCATATTCTTTTACTTTTGCGATATCTGTTATATAGTCCACGTGCTGCTCGACTATGCGCACTATATCGCTTTTCTTGTCAGTTCCGATAATCAGATCGACTGACGGATCAGCCTTGGCGGCTTTAGGATCCGCCTGTACATAGCATCCGGCTGCAACAATAAGCGCATCAGGGGCTTTTTTTCTTGCCCTGTGAATCATCTGCCGTGACTTACGGTCGGCAATATTGGTTACGCTGCAAGTATTGATAACATAAATATCGGCGGTTTCTGTGGGAGAAACCACCTCATAACCTGAAGCTTTAAAGCTTTCGCTCATGCTTTCGGTTTCATATGCATTTACTTTGCAACCAAGTGTAATAAATGCGACCTTTTTCATAGCTGATGATTGACTTTTATTTACCGTTATTCTAAAATTAGTACATAAAACAAAGGAGTGACTGTTATGCAGCGCGTTACTATTAGTCTTAACACAATCGATAAGGTAAAGAATTTCGTAAACACAATTGCACGTTTTGACAGCGATTTTGATCTTGTATCAGGACGTTACATAATCGATGCCAAATCAATCATGGGTATCTTCAGTCTGGATCTATCCAAGCCGATTGAGCTTGACATCCACGATGATTCAGAAGCGGGCGAAGTAATCAAAGCACTTTCCGATTACGTCATCTGAGAACCGGCAACGGTTCTTTTTTTATTGCACTTCTATCACTTCTATATCAGAAAGTGCCTTTTCTACGAGCGCATCAATCTCCGTAAGTTTAGTCTCGGAAGCTTCTATAACTTTAAGAACAGGTTTTGTTACGGGGTGCTTAGCTACGAATATAGTGCAGCAATCTTCAAAAGGAAGAATTGACGTCTCAAATGTATCAATCTTCTCTGCTATCTTAACTATGTCCATCTTATCAAAGGCAATAAGCGGTCTGAATACCGGCAAGTTGCAGACTGCATTTGTGCAGGCAAGTGACTGAACCGTCTGAGATGCCACCTGTCCGATGCTCTCACCGGTTATAAGCGCCTGACAACCCGAACGATTAGCAAGTTCTTCGGCTATGCGCATCATATAGCGGCGCATAATGATAGTTAATTCGTCGTGCGGGCACGTATCGTATATGTATAGCTGAATATCCGTAAAGTTTACAATGTTAAGTTTAATCGGGCCTGAATACTCTGCGACCTTCTTCGCAAGATCAATGACCTTTTGCTTAGCTCTCTCGCTGGTATAAGGCGGTGCGTGGAAATATGTAGCCTCCAGCATCATACCGCGCTTAGAACACATATAACCGGCAACAGGACTGTCTATGCCACCGGATAAAAGCAGCATGCCGGTGCCGTTTGAACCGACAGGCATACCTCCTGGGCCCGGTATTACTTTAGAATAAATATTTATCTCGTGGTCTCTTACTTCAACATTGATTGATACCTCGGGATTGTGAACATCTACCGTAAGCTCCGGATATGCCGCAAGTAGTGCTTCGCCTATGGACGCGCACATCACCGGCGTCTCGGGAACGTAATCTTTTCTCGTGCGGCGCGCAAATACTTTGAATGAGAAGTTTTTATCCACATAAGCCTCGCCGACATAAGCAACTACGTCTTCTTTTAACTTGTCAAAGCCCTTATCTTCACATTGAATCAAGGGGCAGATGCCTATTATTCCGAATACGTGCTGCATAGCACCAACTGTATCTTCAAAGTCATATTCGCTCTCGCAGTCTACATATATGCGTCCGCTGGTCTTATAGACTTTGAATTTGCCGTCGATTTTCTTAAGAGCTGATACTATACCTGATACAAGCATATCCTCAAATATGTATCTGTTCTTGCCTTTTATGCCTATCTCTGCGTATTTGATTAAAAACTTATCGTATTTCATAGCTTACCTTCTGGTGTATTTTCTGAGTTTTTCTAAAACTTCTTTTGTCGCCGCTACACATATATCAACGTCTTCTTCTGTATTAAAATGTCCCAGACTGAATCGCAGCGTTGATTCGAGGAGTTCAGGATTAATTTTGATTGCAACAAGCGTATCGCTGAGTCCCGGATGGTTAGTCGAGCATGCGGAGCCGGCTGATACACACACCCCCTTCTCTTCAAGTGCGTGAAGCAGGACTTCACTTCTTACGCCCTTAAATGATGCACTGACTATATGTGGTGCCCCGCCTACTTTCGGGCCGTTAAAATATATATCGGATATGTCGGACAAGCCTTTGCGCAAACGTTCTTTTAGCGAGGTAAGGCGCGAAATTTCTTCGTCAAAATTCCGATAAATCATATCTGCTGCCATAGCCATACCGGCGATTCCCGGGATATTTTCCGTGCCGGACCTCAGGCCTGCCTGCTGACCGCCGCCGAATATAATCGGAAGAATCTTAACACCACTACGCACATATAAGAGTCCGATTCCCTTCGGACCGTGAATCTTATGTCCGCTGACGGATAATAAATCAATTCCGGCACGTTCGGGGCGAATGCGGTATTTTCCGAAGCCCTGCACACAATCAACATGATAGACTACTTTCGGTGCGATTTCTTTAAGCATCTTGCCGATTTCTTCAACAGGAAGGCGACTGCCTATCTCATTATTTACCATCATGGTAGAAACAATTATCGTATCATCGCGCAAAGCATTCTTTACTTGATCCGGCGTTATCATGCCTTCTGAGTCCGGCTGAAGATATGTCACTTCGTAGCCCTCGTCTTCAAGATACTGCATGGTATTAAGCACAGACGGGTGTTCGATTGCTGTAGTTATAATATGCCTACCTGCACGGCATTTTGCTCTCGCAGCACCGATTATAGACATATTATTGGATTCCGTTCCACCTGCTGTAAAATATATTTCGTTTTCTTTTGCATGCAGTATGTCGCAGAAAATCTTCTTTGCCTTTTTTAGTTCTTGCTCGGCATCTAAACCCACAAAGTGCATAGAAGAAGGATTGCCGTACACATCCTTCATAAGATGCGCCATATAATCTGCCACTTCCGGAAATACCTGAGTTGTAGCTGAATTGTCTAAATAAACTGTCTTATTCATGCATTTGTACCTCAAGCTGAATCATAATTGCCGATAACAGTGCAAGTCCTGCGGTCTCGGTTCGAAGTATGCGAGAGCCAAGTGAGACTCTTATCGCGCCTTTACTTTCGGCAAGCATTACCTCTTCTTCGGAATAACCGCCTTCAGGGCCGATAAAAATTGAAATATCGCTGTATGAGTAAAGCTGCGACATACATTTTCCCAGAGCCTGCATAGTCTTTTCGCCCTCATATGCAATAAGCATCAAGCTGCCCGAGGCTATATCCAGCGCTTTTTTATAGGATACAGGTTCTGATACTTCGGGGATAATATTTCTTCCGCTCTGCTTAGCTGCGCTCTCTGATATCGCCTGCCAGCGTTCGGTACGTGCCTTCTTTTTCTTTTCATCGAGATGAACGATTGAGCGTTCATTTTCGACAGGTACCACCTTAAATGCCCCCAGTTCAACTGCCTTTTGGATAATGAGTTCTAATTTATCGGATTTGGGCAAACCCTGATAGAGAGTAATGCGGACGGGAAGTTCATTATCAGGAGCTTGTTCTAAAACCTGTGCAGTTACACATGCTTTATCAATGGCAACTATCTCACAGACATAAGCGGCCTGTCCGCAGCTTACAGTGATTTTTTCACCTGTGTGCAAGCGAAGTACATTTCCGATGTGGTTTACATCGGGACCTGTTAATGTTACTATGCTTTTTTCATCAGGATTATTGTCAGTAAAAAAATGATACATGTTATTTTACGATATTTGCAGGAAATACTATCGGTGTCACGTCACTACCTGTCGCTATCAGCGTACTTTCTACGCTTTGCTTTACAATCATGCTGCTATTATTTTCCACATTGTCAAGGCTGTAGCTTTCAGATGATATTAATCCTTCAGTGTTTATTACAGCTTCTCCGATAGCTAAAGTTTCTACTTCGCCAATCTTCCCTTTCATAGTAAGAGAAACCGTACTGTTGCCGTCAAGCATATCGTTCTTGATAATTTCAAGCAGATACGAATATTGCAAATCCGAATGGAAATCCTGAAGAGGATCAATAAGTTTAATTGCTTCCTCGTAGGTCTTTTCTTCGGCTGTCAGATTTTCTCCGCTTACTGAATATAATTTGCCGTCTGTGAAATAAAATTCAATCGGAATAATATTATCACCGGCTTTAACTGTTCCAGTCGCAGCTATACCCTGGCTCTTAATTTCTTTTACTCGAAGGCTTATGGTCTGCGATGCGGATATTTCAGAACGATCTTCTTTGGTATAGATAACTATCTGAAACTCTCTGGCATCGATGCTACGCGCCTTCTTTCGTGCCGAATCATATGCACTCCATGCTTCTTCGGATATTATGCCAGGTGTAGGCGTATCTATTACTGCAGTGGTGCTCTCTGTCTCATCCGTCTCATAAGTCTCATCATCGACAGGTGCCGGCGCAATATCATCATTCGGAAGTGCACAACCTCCGAAGATGAAAGCAAATATTAAAATGATTGCAATAAGCTTTTTACTCATTTGAAAAAGCCGGCACTTAAGATGCCGGCAGATAAGTTATTTTTGTACTATATTGATAATCTTGCCCGGTACATAGATTTCTTTGATAATAGTTCCGGTCAGTTTGCCCTCGAGCATCTGCTTAGCCGCTGCAATTGCCGTATCTTTATCAGCATCATGAGCGATAGTAACAGTGCCGCGGAGCTTGCCGTTAACCTGAACACCAATCTCTATCTCGTCATCCCTCATATCAGCCTCATTGTATGCAGGCCAACCTTTCTCAAGGAATACGCTTGTGCTGTGCCCGAGCTTCTCCCACAGCTCCTCAGCAATATGAGGGGCAAATGGAGCGAGCAGTATTACGGCAGTCTCAAGCGTTTCCTTATCAATACCACCTTCACGCTTTGCAATATCAATCAGGTTGTTGTTATGCTCCATAAATGCTGATATAGCAGTATTTAAGCTGAAGGACTCAAGTCTTGTTGTAATATCATAAGCAAGACGGTTGCGCTCTTTTATCATCTCTTTGGTTGCGGAGATATTCTTTTCTGCGCTGTCTGTTACCAGATTCCAGAACTTGTTGATGAATCTGTATACGCCCTCAATACCTCTCTCGTCCCACTCCGAATCAAGTTCGGGCGGCCCTACAAAGAGTTCATATATTCTGAGTGAGTCACAGCCGAAGTCACGTACAAGATCATCAGGTGATACTACATTGCCCTTAGACTTACTCATCTTGATACCGTTCTTACCGGTTATCATACCTTGGTTAAAGAGCTTGATGAACGGCTCGTCAAAATCTATTACTCCGATATCGCAGAGGAACTTAGTATAGAAACGGCTGTAAAGCAGATGAAGTACTGCATGCTCAACGCCGCCGATGTACATATCCACGGGGAGATATTTGTCAGCTTTCTCTCTATCAACAAGTGCTTCACTATTCTTGTTGTCTATGTATCTTAAGAAATACCAGGAAGATCCTGCCCACTGAGGCATGGTGTTTGTTTCTCTCTTAGAAGGTGCTCCGCATTTAGGGCAGGTAGTATTTACCCACTCGTCTATAGCAGCAAGAGGTGACTCTCCTGTTCCTGTAGGCTGATACTTTTCTACTTCGGGGAGAAGCAGAGGAAGTTCTTCTTCGGGCACGGGTACTGCGCCGCAGCAAGGGCAATGAACGATTGGAATAGGCTCGCCCCAATAACGCTGACGTGAGAATATCCAGTCACGAAGCTTATAATTAACGGTCTTTCTGCCAAGTCCGCGTTCTTCCATAATTATGGGAGCTTCTGCCTTTAACTTTGCGCTGTCCATTCCGGTCCATTCGCCCGAATTGATTACTGTTCCTGTTCCAATATAAGGCAGCTCGTCATCAGAAAGTTCCTCACCCGTAGGACTGATTACCTGAATAATCGGAATATCAAACTTCTTGGCAAATTCATAGTCGCGGTCGTCATGTGCCGGTACGCACATGATTGCGCCTGTACCGTAATCTGAAAGTACATAATCAGATAACCAGATAGGGAGCTTGTCTCCGGTCAGCGGATTGATTGCATAGGCTCCGGTGAATACGCCGGTCTTTTCTTTGCTCTGGAGTCTGTCTACTGAGGATTTATTAGCAGCTGCTGCAATATAGCTTTCTACTGCTTCCATCTGTTCAGCTGTTGTAATAGCTTTAGCTAACTCATGTTCGGGTGCCATTACCATGAAGGTCGCGCCGTAGAGTGTATCAGGACGGGTTGTATATACGGTAATCTGCTTATCAGTTCCGTCTACTGCAAAATCAACTTCTGCGCCGTATGATCTGCCGATCCATTCGGTCTGCATCTTCTTTACCTTTTCGGGCCAATCAAGCTTGTTAAGGTCATCAAGAAGTCTATCGGCATAAGCTGTTATCTTAAGCATCCACTGCTTTAAGTTCATCTTGGTTACAGGGCTGCCGCAACGCTCACATACTCCGCCGGCGGCTTCTTCATTTGCAAGTCCTGTCTTGCATGAAGGGCACCAGTTGATAGGCATTTCTTTTTCGTATGCAAGTCCTGCCTTGAACATCTTTACAAATATCCATTGAGTCCACTTGTAGAATTCAGGATCTGTAGTGCTTACTTCCATATCCCAATCATACAGTGCTGCGATATCCTGTATCTGTCTTTTTATATTTGATATATTGGCAGCTGTTGATATTGAGGGATGAACGCCGTTCTTGATTGCGTAGTTCTCCGCGGGCAGACCAAATGCGTCCCAGCCCATCGGATGGATGATATAGTGTCCCTGAGTAAGCTTATATCTACTCCAGACATCACTTATTACATATCCGCGCCAATGTCCTACGTGAAGGCCGCTGCCTGACGGATAAGGGAACATATCCAGGCAGTAATACTTAGGGCGTTTTCCGTCATTTACATTGATGGGTTTTTCTTCCCATCTCTTGCGCCATTTTTCTTCGATTTCTTTATGATTATAAGGTAAAGGCATAATCAACCTCCTGCATAGCAATATTGAAAATAGTATAGCACATTACAATCGCTTTTGGTATAATAAACGAAATGATTTTTTGAGGAAATTTCTTATGATTAAAAAACTATTTAAGCAGATGCTTCTTACTCAGATTCTTACTGCTATGGCTGTTACTCTTTGCTTGCTTATTGACAGCATCATGATTGGCCGTTATCTCGGTGTTGACGAACTGGCTGCTTATGGTCTTGCGAACCCGGTTCTGCTTGTATTTACAGCTATCGGCTGCATGCTTTCTGCCGGTATTCAGGTTGTCTGCGGAAAATCTATGGGCTCAGGTGATGCTGATACAACGAATGGTTGTTATTCTACAAGCGTTTTCTTAGGTGCCGCAATTTCTTTTGGTGGCATACTCTTGATATATCTATTTATTAATCCTCTGTGCTTGCTGCTGGGCGCAGACGCCGGCACCAATGTATTCTTTCTTACAAAAGATTACCTGCTTGGCTTTATTATAGGTGCCCCTGCTTTTATCGGCGCGCAGCTTATGGTTCCTTATATGCAGATGTCAGGGCGCCGCACTGCACTTGCAATCGCCGTTATTCTTATGACAATCTGCGATGTAATTTTTGACCTTCTTAATGTTTTTGTATTTGAAGGTGGCATCTATGGTATGGGCATTGCTTCAAGCCTCAGTTATTATGTTGCTTTTCTTTTCGGTCTTCCGTATTTTCTTAAAAAGGATTTCACTTTTAAATTCTCTTTAAAGGGTATACGTAAAGTCATATTAGCTGAGCTCGCAAAGGCAGGTATCCCTACTCTTGTTAACCAGCTGAGCCTCTGCCTGCTTGTTTTCACCGTTAATCAGCTCCTGCTTTCTGTCGGCGGCAGCGATGGCGTTGCTGCTTATTCTGTTATTTCGACTATCGGTAATATCGGTTTTGCCGTCGGCGGCGGTATTGCGTCTGTTACACTACTTTTATCAGGCATCTTCTACAATGAAGAAGATAAAAAATCTGTACTTGATATCATCAGATCTTCTGTTTTCTTTGCTTTAATTCTTAATATTGCTCTTGTCGCAGTCGTTATTATTCTTGCCCCTCAGATTACTGCTCTTTTTGTAGATAATCCGGGGTCAAATGCCGGTCTTATTACACTCGGCGGCTTACAACTATATGCCTTCTGTTTTATCCCCAGTTCGCTAAATACTAATTTCAAGAATTATTATCAAGGTATTGAACGTCCTAAGCTTACACAAGTTATTTCTGTTTTTCAGAACTTTGTTTTCACAGCTATCTACGCTTTTGTGTTCAGTAAACTTTTCGGCCTTAATGGCATCTGGATTTCATTCGTATGCGGCGAAACCACCAACTTTATCGTGATGTCAATCTACGTATGGACTAAATCAAAAATTCGTGGTATTCGTGCAGAGGCCTATGCTTATCTTCCTGACGGTTTTGGTGAGGATGACAATTCCATTGAGATGAATATTACAAATGTTGATGACGCTATTTCAGCATCTAATAAATCTGCTGAGTTTTGCATTACTAACGGTCAGAGCCGTCGCATTTCCATGCTTGTAGGACTTTCTATTGAGGAAATAGCCATGAATATCCTTAAGCATGGCTGTAATGACGGTAAGAAACATAACATCAGCGTTAAATTGAAGAAGAAAGAAACCGGCGAATGGCAGCTGCGCGTGCGTGATGACTGCCGTAATTTCGATCCGGTTAAGTATCTCGAACTGCATACTGCCGGTGATGGTTTTGCGCATATCGGTATCCGTATGATTTTCGGGCTCGTTAAGGAAGCGAATTACGTCAATTCGCTTGGTCTTAACAATCTGACTCTTACTTTGTAATCTTGCGTAGCAGCGGGATAGATATTCCGCCTAAGATATTGCCTGCTGTTACTATAAGCAGCATTACTATTGACTGTGCGTCCCACATGCCTGCCATTGATATGTAATACATATCTGCTACGCAGTGTTCGAATCCGCACAATATGAATACCATGATTCCGAATACGAGTGCCAGGTATTTCCCAAATCCGTGCTGAATGTTTTTATAGCCTTCTACGGCTACGTATATAAGTATATTGCAGAATATTCCCAGTATGAATAGGCTTATGGCTTCGTCGGATAACTTTACCTGAACGAGTGCCATGGCCTTTTCTTTAAGCCCTGCTCCTGCCCTGGTGAAGCTTTCAAGGAATGCTACTAACAGCGTTCCTGCAAGGTTGCCTATCCATATGATGGGGAGTCTCAGTGCATATTTCCCATCGTTGTCAAATACATAGCATACTTTTCCGGTGAATAAATCAAATCCGTATGAGCATACTGCAAACAGGCCTACTGTGAACAGAAATGCTCCGAGTGGCTTTGATTCTACAGATAAGAATATAGTTCCGCCTATTGCTATGCTTATTCCGGCAAGTAATCCGCCGACAAATGTTTTTAGTATTTTCATGTCTACACCTCGTTTTCAGTAATTCTATTATCTTATGTCGAATAAGTAAAGATATTTATTCTTTTATTTTTTTCATAAGGTGCTATTATATCTACATGGAGGAACGCTATGTTTAAGCAACTTACTCAAAATAAATGGTTATCTTTTATTTGGAATATCCTCGGCGCTGTTATCTGTGCCGCTGCCTGCAACCTTTTTGTTGTTCCGCTTGGGCTGTATTCCGGCGGCTTTCTCGGCCTTTCTCAGATTATCCGTACTATTCTGGTTGACAATTTCGGTCTCAATCTGGGCAATCACGATATCGCAGGTATTATTTATTACATTTTTAACATACCTCTGATTATCATTTCCTTTGTTAATTTTGGAAAGACTTTTGTTGCCAAGATGGTTATTGCCACTACAGTTCTTTCTGTCGCTATGGTCCTTATTCCTATCCCGACTGTTCCCATCGTTGAAGAACGTGTTACCGGTTGTATCATCGGTGGTTTTATGGATGGTATAGGTATGGGCATGGTGCTTACAGCAGGCGGATGCGAAGGCGGTACGGACGTGCTCGGACTTCTTCTTGCTAAGCGCGGCTATTCTTCCGTCGGGCGTTTCAGCATATTCTTTAACTCTGTTTTATATATTATTTGTGCGATTATGTTTTCTGTCAGCACCGCCATATATTCTATCATTCGTGTCGTTTCTTCTTCTATCGTTACAGATAAGCTTCATCTTCAGAATAACAATTGCCAGTTCACAATTATCACCAAGGACGACATCTCAGATATTGAAGAGTATGTTATGAAGGATCTTGTGCGCGGTATTACTTCCTGGAAGGCTACGGGCGAATATACCGGTGATGATATTCATGTTTATACTATATACATGAATCAGTTTGAAGTTGACGGACTCAAGGAAATACTGCATGCCTCACACCCGAATGCTTTTGTTGTTGTTCAAAGTGTCAATCAGCTGACCGGTAATTTCGAACGGCATTTATATCAGTAACAGAATCGGCCACACGAAGGTGGCCGTTTTTTATTTCCCGTTTATGACATAATGTAATATGCTTTTTATATATGCTCCGACGAAGCCAAGCATAATCCGGGCAAATTTTATGCGTTTTGATAATGGATAGGTTTTAAGGCATTTAAGTATTTTTTTGACTTTATTTTTTCCGCCTTTTCCAAATATTGTAAATGTTCCGTCAGGCTCGGTTAATGCCTTTATGATTACTTCTGACATAAACATTTTATCTTCTCTGCTGCATTTTTCATTCCAGATTTTTACTGCTCTGTGAATTACACGTCCCGAGAAACTGCGCTCAACTACATATTCGAATCTGTTATTTTCGTCTATGTGCCATTTATAAACATCGTGCTGTTTCATGCCTTTTCCGGATGCTTTTATTACTATGTGCTTCGGCGGGGTATGGAACAGTTCGCCTATGATACTGCCGTCGGGATCCAACTGCACCAGTCTATCTTCTATTTTCTTGTAGCTTTCTTTTTCTCTGAATTCTTTTGTGGTAAATCCCGGACTGTCCAGTATATACGCTGCCAGTACATTCCCGGTTATTTCTTCCGGTGCGTATATTGCTGCATACCGTGCGAGAATTCCGCCTTTTGAGTGACCGCCGAGTCTTACGGGGGTATCACCGTATATGCGGTTATATATATGCAAATATTCTATTGCATCTATTTGCGCCGCCGTTGCCTCATGGTACATCATAGCGAAGTCTTCTTCCCATCCTATTCCGCTCGAATCGGTTCCTCTGTATGATATGAATTTGCTCCCGTCTCCTACATCAAACGTCAGTGCATAGAATTGTTCTATGTATGAGTCATCTTTTACGCTCATCACACAGCCCGCTTTTACCTGCCCAAATCTTACAGATTCACGTATGGCCGGAAGCAGAAGCCTGTTCTTTTTTTCAAATGTGCTGTTTTTACATAGTCTTTCTATTTCTTCGTCTGTTAAATCTTTTAGTTTTATGCTTTTGTCGCCATTCTCATATGATGGTGCTATCAGCTCAAAGTTTGCATAAGATAGCATTGCAAATACTGCCGCATCTTCATTGTCGAATGCGCGCTCGTCGAATCCTGCCTGTTCATTTTTTACATAATCAATTATGTTCATCTATCTGTCTATCTGTCTTTCTATCCATGCCATCAATAGATTTACTATTCTTTCCTGTTCTGATTCTGTCAGTTCTCTTCCCTTTGGTACTTTATACCATTTATTCAGACATCCTCTGCAGCAACATGCGCAGGCGTGCTGCGCAATGAATACCGGATGACCTCGCATCGGGGTCTGTTTGCCATCATTAGGAATTACCGCAGGTGCCAGCCTATCTCTGACAAAATCGATTGCGTGACTGCGTATCACATCTATCCCTTTGTCTTCGATATATTTCAGTTCTTTTTCCCGCAAATGAAAGCTTGCTCGGAACTTTGATGTGTTTAGTTTTTCTAATGCTTGATCTATAGTCGGCATATCATCTGCTCGTATATCGGTCCATATTTTTCTATTGCTTTATCTATGTCTATTATATACTTTTGCGAATTGCATCCTTCTTCCTTGTCATAGAATTCTTCAATCATCTGTCCGCCCAGTGCTTGCATGGTGCGGGCCGACGCGATGTTTTCTACGTCACAGTCGAGGAGTGCTTCTTTATTCCCGTGTTTTTTGAGACACAAAAGCGCAAGGTATAGATTTACCTTGTTATAGCCTTTTCGTCGCTCTGTGGGGCGTATAGCGTATCCAATGTTGCCTCCTGACTTCTTTAGGTCGTCATTAAGCGCAAGCCTGATATTTACCATACCGATTATGCGTCCGTCACTTTCTCTTACAAGAAAAAATGTTTCTGCCGGAACGCGTTCCTCATCGGGTATACGCACTCTATCCGCAGCAAGCTTTTCAAGCCATCCGGCATAATCATCAGGCAGGTATCTGTCTAACCCACCGGCGCCATTAATACGGGAACCGTACTCTTTAAATTCGTTTATGTAATCTATTGCAGCAGCTTCATGAACTGCATCCGGTTTTATATGTGAAAATACATCCATTATTATATTTAGGCCACCCTTCATGGATGGCCAAAACACCTTAGTTTTTCTTTAATAGTTTTCTAAATTCTTCAGCAGGTATACCTGCTTGCTCTGCTGCCTGTTCGATAGTAAGAACGCCTTTATCAACAAGTTCGATGAGGGTATTCTCTATGCCTTTCTCTATGCCTTCTGCTATACCTTCTGCCTTTGCAGTAGCTGATGCAGCATTTACAGCATCCTGTACTATTTCGTCAAGAGTCATATAGGTTTCCTTCCATCTTCGTTCTGTCCTTACATATTCAACTTCGGCTTGAAGCTGATGTACCAGGTTATATACAATTGTAACATCAACTTTGAAATTTGAAAAGTCTTCATCGCAGCGATATCGGTAAGTATAGACCGGAAGTTTCATATCTTCTCCTAAGCTGTCTTCTATTGTCTAATATTAAACATTGGTGCATCCTTTATTCCGTACATTAAAACAGGCAGCCGAAGCTGCCTGTTTGATTTATTTGGAAAATATGTTTTACTCTTCTTCCTTCATAGCTGCGCGGGCTGCGATTTCCTTAGCCTGAATATCTGAAGGAGCCTGCTCGTAACGGTTGAACTCATATGAGAAATCACCGATACCACCGGTCATGGAACGAAGGTCTGTATTGTAGCCGAACATCTCTGACATAGGAACCCCAGCCTCAATAACCTGGTTGCCTGCATGGTCAGGATTCATACCGAGAACACGGCCACGGCGCTTATTGAAATCGCCCATAACATCACCGGTGAACTTATCCGGAACCTTAACCTTAACGGAAACAATCGGTTCAAGGAGAACAGGCTTGGAAGCCGGATCAGCAAATGCATTCTTGATAGCAAGAATAGTAGCAAGCTTGAAAGCCATTTCGGAAGAATCAACCGGATGGTAAGAACCGAATACCAGTGTAGCCTTCATACCAACGATAGGATAACCTGCAAGCGGTCCCTTCGGAACCATTTCCTGAATACCCTTCTCAACAGCGGGGAAGTAGTTCTTCGGAACAACACCACCGACAATCTTTTCTTCGAAAACATAAGGAGTCTCAAGATCGCCTGAAGGCTCAAATTCCATGACAACATCACCATACTGGCCATGTCCGCCGGACTGCTTCTTATGCTTACCCTGAACCTTAACAAAACCACGGATGGTCTCACGGAAAGCAACTCTGGGCTGCTCAAGAGTAATCTCAACCTTGTAACGGGACTGAAGCTTGCTCAGAACTATATCAAGCTGCTGCTCGCCGATACCATAGAGCAGAAGCTGACGGTTCTCTTTATCATTGACTGACTTAAGAGTAAGATCCTCTTCCATAAGCTTAGAAAGAGCACCGGCAATCTTATCGTCATCACCCTTATTAACAGCCTTGTAAGCCATGTAAGTATAAGGAACTGAAATATCAAGCTTATCATAGAGAACAGGAGTATCCTTAGCAGCCAAGCTATCACCTGTAGCAGTAACGGCAAGCTTAGCAATAGCACCGATATCACCGGCACAAAGCTCCGGAACTTCAATAGCTTCTTTACCACGAAGAACATAAAGCTTTCCGATCTTCTCTTCGGTATCCTTAGTTACATTGAGAAGCATGCTGTCGCCCTTAAGCACACCGCTGCATACCTTAACGAAAGAATACTTACCGATGAACGGGTCAATCAGAGTCTTGAATACACGAGCAGAAACCGGCTTTGTAGCATCATAATCAGCAGAGAAGCCTTCATTTGTCTTGGTATTGGTACCGCTGACAAAGCAATCAGCAGGTGAAGGGAAATACTGCTCCAGAATCTCAAGAAGCATACGGCCGCCATTGCAGCTTATACCGGTACCGCAGAGCACGGGGGCAAGATCACCTGAGCGAACATTGGTAGCAAGAGCGGTACGAATCTCATCGTAAGTAAATTCCTCACCACCGAAATAACGCTCCATAAACTCTTCGTTAGTCTCGGCAACAGCCTCAAGCAGAGTATCGCGAACCTTAGAAAGGTTCTCCTGAACATAATCAGGAATGTTATCTGAATCTTCGTACTGACCCATATCGGTAAATCTACGAGCCTTCATATTAACAACATTAACGAAACCTACAAACTTCTCATTCTCACGAATAGGAAGATGGAAAGGAGCAATCTTAGAACCATACAGAGTCTCAAGAGTCATAACAACATTCTTGTAGCTCGCATTGTCATCATCCATACCGGTAACAAAGAACAATCTGGGAAGATTGAACTTATTGCAAAGATTCCAAGCCTTCTGAGTACCAACCTCAACACCGGATTTGGCATTGATAACGATAACAACAGCCTCAGCAGCAGCAAGAGCTTCCTCAACCTCACCTACAAAATCAAAATAGCCGGGAGTATCAAGGAAATTGTATTTAATGCCATCATACTCAATCGGAACAACACTGGTGCCGATAGAGAACTGGCGCTTATTCTCCTCTTTATCAAAGTCACTGATAGTATTGCCATCAGCAACTTTACCCATGCGCGTAGTAATACCCGCTATATATGCAAGAGACTCAACCAGCGTTGTCTTACCACACCCGCCATGGCCGAGAATAGCAACGTTGCGAATAGCTTTTGTCTGATACGATTTCATATATATCCTCCTTCAAAAAGGCCTTTGGCCTTAACTTAGTTTATTTTATTAAAAAATTACACATACTGCAAGCAGTTTTTAAAATCAATCATCCTCAGGCGGGTCCGGAAGGACAGGGCTTTCTGACGTAGGCTCCGTCGGTTCGGCTTCGGAAGAAGGAACCGGAATAGTACCCTTGTAGATAGTAGCAACCGAAGGCTGATAATAATCGGAATGCATAACCGTACGAGAGACCTCGACATCATTCTCATAGATGACTTTTTCAAGGTGAGCCCAGCACTCATCATGAGTAGTACCAACCTTCTTCTCTTCATTCACAAATAAAGTCGGATCTTCTTTAATAATAGGCACGGACTCGATACGTTTCTCAACAACGTTAACATACTCTACTCTTCTGTTTTCAGGGCGGTACTCTTTACCATAGATGCGGAAAGTAACCTTGTAGCCATCAGTAGCGCCGTAAATATAAATAGGGTAATCAAGATTATTGGTAAATACCAAATCCTTCGAGCCGGTAGCAATAGCAGCGTCATATGACGGTTCTACATAAGAAACAAGAAGCGAATGATTGGAACGCTTATCAATCTGAATTTCGGCACGAAGCAACGCATTGTAAAGCGTAGAAGCAACCTGACATACACCACCGCCGATAGCATCCTCAAGCTGACCGTCAACATACTGGCCGCCCATTGCGTAGCCGTTTTCAGCAATACGTTCCTTAAGGAGATCACTTGTAGAAGCAGTCATGCCCGGCATAAGAATCGTACCGTTAATATTGGAAGTACCGACTTCAACATTTATACAACGATCTGTTCGCTCATTATCTTCATCACGATAGATGGTAGAAAAAGCGCCGAGACTGGTCTCAATAAAACGCAAATCATCAGCAGTAATAGCAGGAGCAACCGACGTTATAGACGCTTCAACAGTCATTGCACGACCGGGAATAAGCTCATTAAAAGCCTCCATAATACGCCCGACAGTAGTGTTAATAGCCGTCATACGACCATTTACCCCGGGCGTAACATCAAAGCCGCCGTCAATACGCTTTATCGAAGCATCAACAGGAAGAACATCGAAAGACTTAGCCATAGAGTTTACGAAATCCGCAACAAGGTCCTTATCAAGTCCCTTAGCAAGCTCGATATGGAATGTCCCGTCTGCAAGGTCCTTGCCTGTCTTATACTGCTGCATAATGCCGCCGCCATGGGCGAGCGTAATAGCAGAATTGATAGCCTTATTAACTCCCCAGCTAACACCGAGACTGCTGAGATTTGTATCCATCTGCTTATCTTCCCACATAACGGTAACGGACTGGTTCTCAGGGGTGGAATACTGCGTACGCAAAAGCTCGGATGCATCGCCTTTTTTCATACCACCGACATCAACACCGCCGATAAAAACGCCCTTGGCAATACGCACAGAATCATTATATCCGTCCGAATCATAATACTTGGAGAAAGAAACTGAAGGCATCTCATCATCTCCTGAAGAAAGTAATGCAATAGCAAGAATCACAATCAAGAGAACGATGCCTGCGATAATAAGATATAGATATCTATCCAGATAAGACTTTTTACGTCTTTTTTTCACTTGTACCATAATAAATTATTATACCCTCTAAACGGGCAAATATCAACCTGTTCGGAGGGTATAATTATGTATTTATAAGCTGAGTTTTAACAAATTCGCTTCTGCATTGAGATTGATTTTTATATCAAGCATCGGAAAAGTCCCCGGTGAATTAAGAACCATGTCCGCAGCCTCCGAAGCCTCCTGTAAGATACGACTATCAGTAAAAATATCACCGATTGCAAATGACAGCGCGCCGCTCTGTTTAATCCCGAACACATCTCCCGGACCGCGCATCTTAAGGTCTTCTCCTGCAATCACAAAGCCGTCATTTGACTTGTTTAAGATATCAAGACGTTGTGCTTTCTCAGGATCACCGCTTCCGTTAACAAAAATACAATATGACTGTGCATCACCGCGCCCGACACGGCCGCGCAACTGATGAAGTTGAGCAAGTCCGAAGATTTCGGCATCCTCAATCATCATAACTGTTGCATTTGGCACATCCACGCCGACTTCAATAACCGTAGTAGAAACAAGTATGTCAATATCTCCGGCGACAAATGATTCCATAATCTCATTCTTTTCAGAAGGACGCATGCGGCCATGAAGATGAGCAATACGAACAAAAGGCGGGAATTCGGATTTTAGTTGTTCGGCATAATCGACAACATTTTCCCCTGGAGTATCATGTTCTGAGTCAACCTTGGGACACACGATATAAGCCTGATGTCCTGCCTTAATTTCTCTTAAGATGTGCTCATATGCTTTTTTGCGGAATGAAGTATCAACAACGCAATTCTTGATTGGCTGTCTGCAAGCAGGAAGTTCATCAAGAACTGAAATATCGAGGTCACCGTAAATGATAATTGCAAGTGTACGCGGAATCGGAGTGGCGCTCATAACAATAACATGCGGATATGTGCCCTTGTCTGACAAAACCTCACGTTGGCGCACGCCAAACCTATGCTGCTCATCAGTAATAACAAGCGCAAGCCTATCGAACTCTACGCCCTTTTGTATAAGCGCATGCGTACCGATAACTATGTCATACTCATGTGAAGTAATGCCTGCATAGACTTCTTTCTTTTCTGCTGCTGTCATGCTGCCGGACAAGAGTGCAATCTTAAACGGCAGGTTATATTTATCTGCCATAGCGATAAAGTTCTCATAATGCTGATGTGCGAGGACTTCGGTAGGCGCCATAAGCGCGCCCTGATATCCTGCCTCCGCCGCGTCAAGAAGAGCCAGAAAAGCAAGAATAGTCTTACCTGAGCCGACATCACCCTGAATTAATCTATTCATTACCTTATCGCCGCACATATCCTTACGAATGTCAGATAGGACTCTCTTCTGCGCGCCGGTCAGTTCGTAAGGGAGCTCAGACAAAAGCTTGCGGGAATATTTGCCCTCGCAAATGGAATAATTAATAACCGTTACAACATTTGATTCTTTCAGTCTTCTGACTGCGCAGATAAAGAAGAAGAATTCATCAAAGACTAAGCGACGGCGTGCACTTTGGAGCATTAAATCGCTTTCGGGGAAATGCATGGCACGCACTGCGAAGTCTCTCGTAACAAGGCTGTAGCTTTCCATGAACTGCTTTGGCATATATTCAGGCTCGGGCCGGTAATCAGAAAGCACCTGAGCGATGCATTTTCGTATGCGCGCAGAAGTAATTCCGGGCGTCGTTGCATAAACAGGCTGCATACTTCCTGCAAGTGCTTCGTAGTCTTCTTGTTTATATATCTGCGGCTGTTCCAGTGCGAATCCGAATCTGTTATTAATCAAACGTCCGCGTGCGATAAATTCACGTCCGCGATAAAGTTGATTCTTTATATAGGGCATATTGAACCATGTCAATGTAAATACGCTATCTCCGTCTGTTGCCTGAACCGAAAGAATCTGAAGATGTCCAAAGCGGCGAAGAACCGGCTGTGCAATAAGAGTTGAATTTACGGATATGACACTTCCGGGGCGAGCCGTTTTTATACGCACTGGCTCCTGATAAGTATCATAACGAAGGGGCAGATGCATAAGCAGGTCGCCTACGCTATCTACCCCAAGTTTATGAAGGCTGTCGGCCATAGCCGTGCCTATTCCTTTTACAGTTGTTACCGGATAATTGTCGGTGAGTGTCATTCCACAGAAATAATGTAGTAATATACAGGCTGTCCGCCGATGCAGAGTTCTACATCACAATCGGTGTATTTCTCGGAAAGCTCTGCCACAAGCTGCTCTGCTGCATCAGCATCAACCTCGGTGCCGCTGTAGACGGTTATCATTGTAACTTCGTCATCCATCATCTTTTCTACCATCTCGCGGGCTACATCATGAAGATCAATACCTACTGCAAGCAGACCATCGTCGCCTATACCCATAAAGTCTTTTTCGTGAATATCTATTCCGTCTATGTTGGTATCGCGGATTGCGTACGTCAGCTGTCCGGTCTTTACGTATTTGAAGGCCTCGCTCATGGATTCAAAGTTCTCTTCGGGCTCCATCTCATCTGAGAATCCTATCATTGCGGTTACACCTTGAGGAACCGTCTTTGTATGAAGAACAAATACTTTCTTGCCCTCAACAAGATACTGTGACTGCTCCGCCGCAAGAACAATATTTTTATTGTTGGGAAGCAGGTAAATGTTCTCTGCATTTATCTTTTCGATAGCACTGACAAAGTCCTCTGTCGAGGGATTCATCGTCTGACCGCCGGATATTATTTCGTCTACGCCAAGACCGGTGAATACTTCTGATATGCCTTCGCCTGAAGATACTGCGACAAATCCGTACTTCTTGGCAGGCTCCGCCGCCTGCTCTTCAACTTTTTGCTCTTCTGCAATCTTTGATGCTTCACGAATGAGCTTTTCTTCGTGTTCTTCATGCATGTTATCAATTTTCATGCGTGAAAGGCCGCCGTAGGTGAGTGCTCTTGTTATAGCATTACCGGGCTCATTTGTATGCACGTGAACCTTAACTATGTCATCGTCTGCAACTACTACTACGCAATCGCCGATTGAATTAAGGTATGCCTTAAAGTCCGCTTCATCATCTTCTGTAAACGGATGATTGCAGTTGATAAGGAATTCAGTACAGTACCAGAACTTGATGTCACCGAGGTCCTCGGAATTGGCTATTTTATTTGTCTTCGGGCGTGGTGAAAACTCTACTTCAGTCCCGGATACTTCTCCTGTTAATCCCATATATGCGCCTTTCACGAATTGCATCAGCCCTTGTCCGCCTGAATCTACAACTCCTGCCTGCTTTAATACCGGAAGCAAATCCGGCGTATGCTCAAGAGCATCGTCTCCGCATTCAATTATCATTTGTATGAAATCTTCTATGGATAATTCGCATTCTTCTGCAAGCTTTTCAGCCTTTTCGCTCATCATCCTGGCTACTGTCAGGATGGTGCCTTCCTTCGGCTTCATAACAGCCTTATATGCGGTCTCTGTTGCGCGTTTCATGGCAGAAGCAATAGCCACCTTGTCCATATCCTCTTTGTCCTGCATTACTTTAGTAAATCCACGGAACAGCTGGGACAGAATAACGCCGGAGTTGCCTCTTGCGCCGCGAAGCGTTCCTGAAGATATTGCCTTCGCAAGTGCATTCATATCTGTACCTGCCGACTGTACTTCTCTGACTGCAGAAAGTATAGTCAGCGTCATATTCGTTCCTGTGTCTCCGTCCGGAACGGGAAATACGTTCAGGTCATTTATCCATTCTTTGTTTTTTTCAAGGTTTGAAGCTCCTGCGTAGAACATCGTGCGGAGCGTATCAGCCTTTAAGTTCAGTGTCGCCAATGTCTGATCCTCCGTCAGTCTATTACTCGCACGCCCTCAACGAAGACGTTAATTTTATCTATCGGTGCTCCGAGAAATGCCTCGAGTTTGTATTTTACAGTATCAGTCAGATTCTGTGTCACAGCTGAGATGCTGACTCCGTATGATACTATTATATGGAAATCTAATGACAATTTGTCACCACTAAGATTTACTTTTATACCATTGGACAGGTGTTCTTTTTTAAGCAGGCTGACTATACCGTCTTTGACGTTCATTGATGCCATGCCAACAACACCGAAACACTCTACTGCTACTGTGCCGGCAAATGTTGCTATTACGTCTGTGTCAACTAATGCGTCACCCATCGGTGCATTCATTTTGTACTTCATAATGCCTCCTTCCAAATATATGGCAATAAGCTATAGTATTATACAACCCGCCACTAAAAAAGTCCATACTTTGAGCCAAATGGACTAAAATACAAAAATAAGAGGAACCGCTATAAGCAGTTCCTCTTATTTGATAAATGGAAAGATTAAGCTCTTTCTACAGCACCTGAACGAAGGCAAGAAGCACAAACATACATCTTCTTAGCACCGCCCTCAGTCTTAACCTTAACAGACTGGATATTAGCTTTCCACATCTTGTTAGATCTTCTATGTGAATGGCTCACCATATTTCCGAAATGAGCTGCCTTTCCGCATACTGAACATTTGGCCATAATATCACCTCCAAAAACTAATCTGTAAAATACAGAACATTCGTACTATACCAAAA
>JAZRXC010000031.1:0-8232 GCA_045600025.1 Lachnospiraceae bacterium | reverse complement strand
CTGCCGCTGCCGTCTCATCGCATGAACTTTCAATTGCAAGTATATTTATGTCCTTCAAGACTCTTCCTCTTCTTCAAACTTAAGTTCCAGCGTGCGTCCGTCACGGCACACATAGGATTCGGGGAATATTGCTCTCGCTTCATCTACCCAGTCCTGAGGCCTGTTCATCGACGGGCTGTAATGCGTAAGCCACATGCACTTAGGACGTGCGCACGAAGCGATGGTAGCTGCTTCGCGGAAGGTCATATGCATATGCTCGCGTGCCTTTTCTTCAGTATCAGGTTCTCCGTACATACCTTCGCATATGAAAAGATCCGAATCCGTTGCGTAGTCTGCAATTACGGGAACAGGTCTCGTATCGGTACAGTAGGTAACCTTCAGCCCGCGGCGTTCAGGTCCCATAACCATCTCGGGCATGTAATATTCGCCCTCATATTCAACGGTTTCACCTTTTTGCAGGTGGTTCCAAAGCTGTACGGGAAGTCCGAGCTGCTTTGCGCGATCGGCCATGAATTTTCCCGCGCGCGGCAGTCGAATACTGTATCCGTAGCATATAATTCTGTGATCAACGCGAAATGCATCTATGGTATACGGAAATGCATTTATCGTATGTGTCTTATCGGTAAGTTCTATAAAGTTAATCTCAAAAGGAAGTTCCGGAGCAACAACAAGGAGCTGTCTTACCACCTGTTCTATACCGCGCGGGCCGATGATAGTAAGCGGCTCGGTACGCTCGGCGTTACCCATAGTAAGAAGCAAGCCCGGAAGTCCCGATATATGGTCTGCATGATAATGAGTGAATAATATATAATCTATGGGTTTGTATGACCAACCCTTTTCATTTATAGCTATCTGCGTGCCTTCGCCGCAGTCTATTAAAAGGCTGCTTCCGTCGTAACGCATCATGCATGATGTAAGCCATCTATATGGCAGCGGCTTCATGCCGCCTGTTCCAAGTAAACAAACGTCTAACATCTTTACTCCCTGATTATATGTTCCATACAAAGTGCGTCTTCGACAGGATCCGAATAATAATCCTGGCGGATTCGCGTTTCTTTATATCCGCAAATGCGGTAAAGTCCGATAGCGGCTTCATTACCCGAGCGCACTTCAAGGCTCCAGCTATCAGTCTTTTTATCTTCTTCCATAACCGTAATAAGTCTGCGGCCGATACCTGCGCGGCGAATATCGGGCTTTACTCCTATGCGAAGTATCTCTCCCTCTCCGGATACTTTTTGGCAAATGAGGTATCCTACCGGCACATCTTCATGATAAGCAAGCAGAACCTCGTTGCAGGGATTCTTTAAAAGGCTTGCAATAAATGCCTCATCCCAAGGCGCATCAAAGCATACTGCCTCAAGAGATGCTGCAATTTTTGCATCTTCTGCGGATGCCTTACGGACTTCTGTATATTCACGTTCCGCCTGTGACTGACGCAGATATTCAGGCGAAAAATCATCTGAAGAAACTGCTCCTCCGTTTTGGAAAATGATTTCTCCGAGCGCCGCAACCGCTGCTGCTCTCTGACGTTCATTCGGAGCCGCTGCAAATATTGCCGAGTCTCCTAAGCGTGCTGTAATAATATCTTTAAATACCGGCACACCATCACCGAGGAAAATCACTTTTTCTCCTGCATGGCGTGATTGCAAATATTCAATAAGCTCATCGATACTGACTGCACGCTGCGAAAGTATTGTGTTTATTTCATTTTCGCATGTGTATAGACCGGTATAAACCTGCATGCGCCTTGCATCCATTATCGGACATATTAAGCAACTGCTACCGCACATATTGTATGCAAGCGCTTCCAGCGTAGGGACAGGAATGAGTGGAATGTCCAGCGCAAGACACATTCCCTTTGCGGTAGCAGCGCCGATACGAAGTCCGGTGAATGATCCCGGTCCTGCCGAAACTGCAATCGCATCAAGACTCGCAAGATCTGTCCCTGTCATGCGAATTATTTCGTAAATCATAGGAAGAAGTGTCTCACTATGAGTCTTCTTGTAATTGACACTGTATTCTGCTGTAATGGTTCCGTCTTCTATTATTGCTACCGAAGCCACCAGGGCGGAACTTTCTATTGCGAGAATTTTCATTCTGCGTCTCCGATATTTTTAAGCGCCTCCGCCATCTTGGAGGTGGCACCTTCTATAGTAATTTTTCTGTATTCGTCTGACTGTGAATAATCTCTTTCGATTGTAATATGCATGGCATGCGCGGGAATGCATGAAGGAATGAGCGTTGACCATTCGATTAAACACACGCCTTCTCCGAAGAAATACTCTTCGTAACCGAGTTCAAACATCTCATCTTCATCCTCGATTCTGTAAACATCAAAATGATGAAGCGGCAGCCGTCCCTCATAACTGTGAATAATGGTAAATGTCGGTGAGGTTACCGGCTCTTTTATTCCGAGACCTTCTGCAAAACCTTTAGTAAAAACGGTTTTGCCTGCTCCGAGATCACCATCCAGGCAAATGATATCGCCCGACATCGCAGAATCTGCCAGCATCCTGCCGAGTTCATACGTATCTTTTTCACAGTTACTTGCTAATATCATCGTATTTTGCCGCCTTGCATCCTCTTTGGCAATTACTGTAGCTTATCAAGGTGCCATATATCTTTTACATATTCTTCTATGGTTCTGTCAGAGGAGAACTTGCCGCAGCAAGCTGTATTCATGAGCTGCATTCTGCGCCAGCGGTTTACGTCTCTGTAGGCCTCGTCAACTCTCGATTGAGCTTCATCGTATGAACGGAAGTCTTTTAATATGAAGTACACATCTGCTCTGTCACGAATATTTGTATTGAGAAGTGAATCATATATCGGGCGGAAATGATCCGCATCATCCGGATAGAATGTGCCGTTGATAAGTGTCATAAGTACGTCACGCAGTTCTGAATCCTCATTAAAAATTGTCAAGGGATTGTAACCGCCCTCACGCTCATAGCGTATAACCTCCTGAGCCGAAAGCCCGAATGTGAAGCCGTTATCTAATCCGACCTCCTCGAATATCTCCACATTTGCCCCGTCCATCGTTCCTATCGTAACTGCGCCGTTCAGCATAAATTTCATATTTCCTGTGCCGGACGCTTCTTTACTTGCAGTGGAAATCTGCTCGGATACATCACTCGCGGCAAATATAAGTTCAGCATTTGAAACGCAATAATCTTCGATAAATACAACCTTCAGCTTTCCGTTTGTATCCGGGTCATTATTCACAACATCCGCAACGCGGCATATGAGTTCTATCGTAAGCTTGGCAAGACGATATCCTGCCGCCGCCTTTCCGCCGAATATATAGGTGCGCGGTACTATGTCCATATCGGGATTTGCCTTTAAGCGCTTGTAGATGCAAATGACGCGAAGGATATTAAGCAGCTGTCTTTTATACTCATGCATACGCTTAACCTGCACGTCAAATATTGAATTCACGTCAACATCTACGCCGTTATGCTCTTTGATATACGCCGCAAGGCGCTCTTTATTTGCCTTCTTTATTGCTGCAAATTCAGATAGCGCATTTTCATCATCGGCATACTTTTTTAGTTCGGAAAGATCAGACAGGTTTGTAATCCAACCTGCTCCAATGCGCTCTGTAATCCAAGATGAAAGGAGCGGATTTGCATGAAGCATAAATCTTCTCTGAGTGATTCCGTTTGTCTTGTTGTTGAATTTTTCGGGGCTGAGCTCATAGAAATCTTTGAACTCGCGTGCCTTTAATATCTCTGTATGAAGCGCTGCTACGCCGTTTACGGAATAGCTTCCAGTTATTGCAAGATTTGCCATACGAACCTGTCCATCATAGAGGATAGCCATACTCTTTATCTTGGTTTCGTCATTCGGATATTTTGCACGGATATCTGCAACAAGACGGCGGTTAATCTCGTCGATAATCATGTAAACACGAGGTAGCAGTCTGGAGAAAAGTGATATCGGCCATTTCTCTGAAGCTTCCGCCATAATCGTATGGTTAGTGTATGCACAGCAATGAGTTGTAATCTCCCACGCTTCGTTCCATTTCAAATTGTACTCATCTATAAGCAGGCGCATGAGCTCTGCCACAGTTACGGTAGGATGCGTATCATTCATCTGGAAGCATACTTTTTCGGGAAGGCCGTGAATGTCTTCATGGGTTTCCATATAGCGGGCAAGCGCACGCTGAATGGTTGCGGATACAAAGAAATATTGCTGTTTTAAGCGAAGTTCTTTTCCGGCCATATGGTCATCTGCAGGGTAAAGCACCTTGCAAAGCGTTGCTGCCATATTGGCAGAACGGGCCGCTGCCTCATAATCTCCTCGTCCGAATGCATCCAGCTCAAGCTTGGTCTTCGGCTCCGCATTCCAAAGGCGCAGTGTGTTAACAACTCCATTGCCATAGCCGACTACCGGAGTATCATAAGGGACGGCTAAAACAGAATCATATCCCTGCTGAGTAAAATGCGGCTCGCCGTTCTCATCGAAATCATATTTAATAGAACCACCGAAGCGCACTTCCTGAGTGAGATTATCTCGGCGAATTTCAAAGGGGTTGCCGATTGCAAGCCACTCATCAGGTATTTCTTTTTGTTGCATATCGGATATCTGCTGGCGGAACATACCATACTGATAACGGATTCCCGCGCCGTAAGCATGATATCCGAGAGTGGACAGTGAATCGAGGAAACAGGCTGCAAGTCTTCCGAGGCCGCCATTGCCGAGCGCCCAGTCACGTTCCTGATCCTCGATTAAATTAATGTCAATGCCGAGCTCGTCAAGTACCTCTTTCACACCGTCATACGCACCAAGAGAGATTAAATCATTTCCCAGTGCTCTTCCCATGAGGAACTCCATGGACATGTAATAGAGCATACGCGCATCATCGGTCTTGGCTTTTTTTGTTGTGTCAAGCCATGCATCGGTCAACAGTTCATGAGTTGCATACCCAACCGCAACATATATGTGCTGCGGTGATGCGTCCTCAATTGACTGCATGGTACTGATCTTAACAAGCTCTTCAACTCTTTTTTTGAACTTTTCTTTGTCAAAAACTATATTTCCGGTCATTGTTTTTTCCTTTTAGTTTTTTATATAAAGATTAAAGCTTTTCTACTCCGAGCGTTACGGCGAAACCATTGATATCCCAATCCTTGGAATATCCTCCGTTTCCTTCGCGGGCTTCTTTTGCCATTACATCTGACAGGATGGCTGCGCCGTCATTTATGAAGATATCTTTTACTTCGGCGGGAGCAGTGTAATATACGCGGATGTAGTCCATTACTTCAAATCCGGCTTCTTTTCTCATAGTCTGAATCTTGCTTACAAGCTCACGGGCGATTCCTTCGCGGATAAGCTCGGGAGTAAGTTTTGTATCAAGCGCTATGGTAAGTTCGCCTTCAGTAAGTGATACAAAGCCTTCAACCTGCTGAGTATCTATAAGAACATCATCCATAGAAAGAACTGCATCTGTTCCATCGCTGAGCGCGAGATGAAGCTCACCTGTGCTATTCAGTTCATTCATTGCCGCATTGCCGTCGATTTCGGAAAGCAATGTGCGGATTTCATTAAGAGCCTTGCCGTATTTTGGACCCAATGTGCGCATCTGAGGCTTGAAGCTGTATGAGCTCATAGCGGATGTATCTTCGCAGTAGAATACCTGTTTTACATTTAATTCATCGCGAATGATGTCCGTGCACATCTCGTCAAGCTGCTTTGGAGCCTTTATATAAAGCCCTGCGATAGGCTGGCGGTTCTTGATGTTTGCTTCATTACGGCATGCACGACCCATTACTACAATATGAAGAACTTCATCCATATTTGCCTCAAGATCCTTATCAATCATTGAATCATCAGCTATGGGGAAGTCGCACAGATGGATGCTTTCAGGTGCACCTGCAAATGATGTGCGCACGAGGTTCTGATAAATATCTTCAGTGATGAAAGGAACCATCGGCGCTGCAAGCTTGCAGAGCGTTACAAGCGCTGTGTAAAGCGTCATGTAAGCATTAATCTTATCCTGCTCCATACCGCTTGCCCAGAAACGATCTCTGCAGCGGCGTACATACCAGTTGCTGAGTTCGTCTGCAAAATCCATAAGGGCTCTTGCAGTCTCGGGAATCATGTAATTATTGAGATCATCATCTACCGTATGAATAAGTGTATTGAGTCTTGAAAGCAGCCATTTATCCATTACGGCAAGCTTGTCATACTCAAGTTTGTACTGCGCTGCGTCAAAGCCATCGATATTTGCATAAAGTACAAAGAATGCATATGTGTTCCACAGAGTTCCGAGGAATTTTCTCTGGCCCTCAACTACAGCCTTGCCGTGGAAACGGTTAGGAAGCCAAGGTGCGCTGTTGATGTAGAAATACCAGCGAATTGCGTCGGCTCCGTAAGTTTCAAGTGCTTCCATGGGATCTACTGCGTTCCCTTTGCTCTTACTCATCTTCTGGCCGTTTTCATCCTGTACGTGTCCGAGCACGATTACGTTCTTGTAAGGCGCTTTATTAAATACAAGTGTGGATATTGCAAGAAGTGAATAGAACCAACCGCGGGTCTGGTCTACAGCTTCGCTGATGAAATCTGCGGGGAAGTTCTTCTTGAAGACTTCTTCATTTTCAAATGGATAGTGATACTGGGCAAATGGCATTGAGCCGGAGTCGAACCAGCAGTCAATTACCTCAGGTACGCGGTGCATTTCGCCGCCGCACTTAGGGCATTTGATTGTCACTGCATCGATGTAAGGGCGATGAAGCTCAATGTCCTCGGGGCAGTTGTCAGACATTTCACGAAGCTCTGCTATAGAACCGATGCTGTGCTGATGTCCGCATGAGCACTCCCAGATATTAAGAGGAGTACCCCAATACCGGTTACGGCTGATTCCCCAATCCTGTACATTTTCAAGCCAGTCTCCGAAACGACCTTTACCGATAGATTCAGGTATCCAGTTGATTGTGTTATTATTTGCAATCAGGTCATCTTTTACTTCAGTCATCTTGATGAACCAAGATTCGCGTGCGTAGTAAATGAGTGGCGTATCGCATCTCCAGCAATGAGGATAGCTGTGTTCAAAGATAGGTGCTGAATAAAGCAGGCCTTTTTCGGACAGTGCCTTCAGTACTTCGGGGTCGGCTTTCTTGCAGAATGTTCCGTCCCAAGGAGTGCCTCCGCACATTTCGCCCTTTGCGTCTACCATCTGAACGAAAGGAAGATCATAACGCTTTCCGACCTGTGAGTCGTCCTCACCAAAGGCAGGTGCGATATGCACTATTCCGGTACCGTCGGTAGTTGTTACGTAGTCGGCGCATGTTACGTAGTAACCTTTCTTGCCTTTAAGATCTGCCCAGTTAAAGAGCGGATCATATTCGCGGCCTTCGAGGTCACTTCCTTTGTATGCTTCGAGAATTTCGTATTCGCCTTCGAGTACTGTATCAAGCAGCGGACGAGCTAAGATATATTTGTAATCGCCGTTCTGTACTTTTACATATTCGATATTAGGATTTACGCAAAGTGCTACGTTACTGGGAAGGGTCCAGGGGGTTGTTGTCCATGCGAGGAAGTATGAACCGTCTGCTTCTTTTGTCTTAAATCTTACGATACATGAGCGTTCCTTTACGTCCTTGTATCCTTGTGCTACTTCGTGGCTTGAGAGCGGGGTACCGCAGCGAGGGCAATAAGGTACGATTTTGAATCCTTTGTAGAGGAGTCCTTTCTGCCAGATTTTGTTGAGTGCCCACCACTCTGATTCGATGAAGTTGTTCTCATAGGTTACGTAGGGGTTGTCCATATCAGCCCAAAAGCCTACCTTGCCTGAGAAGTCTTCCCACATTCCTTTATATTTCCATACGGATTCTTTACACTTCGTAATGAAGGGCTCAAGTCCGTACTCTTCTATCTGCTCTTTGCCGTCAAGGCCGAGCAGTTTTTCTACTTCAAGTTCTACGGGCAGTCCGTGAGTATCCCAGCCTGCTTTTCTGGGGACATTGTATCCTTTCATAGTGCGGTATCTGGGTATCATATCTTTTATTACACGTGTTAATACGTGTCCGATATGGGGCTTGCCGTTTGCTGTGGGCGGGCCGTCATAAAACATGTATTCGGGGCCGCCTTCGCGCTCTGTCATACTCTTCTCAAATATCTGGTTTTCTTTCCAGAATTTGAGTACTCTTTCTTCTCTGTCTACAAATTTCATGTCTGCAGATACTTTGTTGTACATAGCTGTTTCCTTCCTCAGGTAAGACTTGATTGTTTCAA
>JAZRXC010000030.1:0-18694 GCA_045600025.1 Lachnospiraceae bacterium | reverse complement strand
ATAGCTACTTTTTTACTGCATCTTCGCGAAAAGAATTATCTTGATATGTATAAAAAAGGGGCAATATACTATTATGTCCCGCTTATAAATGAAAAAGATTATGCAAATAAAGCTTCGGCAAAGTTTGCAGAGTTCTGGTTTGAAGGATCTGCTGTTGAACTACTAAATGCTTTTTCCGAAGGCAATGCAAAAGCATTTACACCCGAAAAAATAAAAGCATGCAAGAAGGCGCTCGACATAATTAATAAAAACTTAAATGGTGTATGATACGCTATTCCTAATCAGCCGCAGGTATCCCTGCGGCTTTTTTAATGACTACACAATTTGTCCTTTATTTGCTAATATATATACGAAAGAAATAAGAGGTACACATGAAAGAACTGATTACAAATTTTTTCAAATTATTCACTAAGAAAAACGTCCTGACAATTCCGAACGCAATGAGCCTGTTCAGGCTCCTGCTGATCCCCGTAATAATATCACTGTATTTCGACGAGAAATATTACATCGCACTGATTGTAATTGCTGTCTCATGGCTCTCCGATATAGCAGACGGCTGGGTGGCAAGACATTTTAATCAAGTGTCGGAGCTTGGCATCGTATTTGACCCGCTCGCAGATAAACTCACGCAGCTTGCCATGATCTTCTGTCTCACGCTCCGTTATCCGTATGTATGGGTAATGTTCGGACTTTTCTTAATAAGAGATCTCTCCCAGATAGTACTCGGCGGCGCCGTGCTGGCGCAGTCAGGTGAGGTCAACAGCGCGAACTGGTCAGGAAAACTCAGCACCGGCTCCGTCTATATCGTAACCATAGTGCTTATCGCCTGGGTTGACATCCCGCTCGTATTGGCAAATATATTAATCGCCCTATCCTGCGCGTTCATCTTAGCATCGCTGATTATCTACGCGATATTCAATCTGAAGAAACTGAAAAAATAATACGTGCGTTATTAGGAAATAAAAACAGAGACAAGTTTTCTTGTTAAACGAAAAGCCTGTCTCTGTTTTTTGATATTTATATTATGCAAATATTATTTTTTTCTTTTCTTTGACGCACTCATCTAAATATAAATTAATCAATGTTTGATAAGGGATGCCGGACTCTGACGACATTAGTTTAAAATAATCAACTGTCGCTGTGTTAATATTCATAGTAATCTGCTGCTTTGTTTTTTTTGCATATGGATTTTTTCGAGGGTTAAGACCTTTAATATCATACTCTTCTCTCATGTTGTTCACCATCCTTTATTAATTTCTATATACTGTTTCTCTTCTGATTTAGTTGCTTTTCTGGCTGAAATAATGCGAATGACATTGTTTCCTTTTCTAAGGCAATGGCATACAATCAGAATTTTTGCCATTGAGCTGAACCCTAAGAGGATTGAACGATCTTCATCATCAGAATGATCCGGATCATCAAATAATACCGCACGCTCATCAGCAAATACAGTTGCAGCCTCGTCAAATCCGACTCCATGCTTTTCAATATTTGTTTTTTCCTTCTTGGAATCCCATTCAAATCTTAATTCATCCATAATTATATTATAATTATAATAGCATTATTGTCAAGCCTGTTTTATGTTGGATAATTTCACAAATTAAAAGCGGCAGACTTTTCAAAATAAAAACAGAGACAAGTTTTCTTGTTAAACGAAAAGCCTGTCTCTGATTTTTGATATTTATATTATGCAAATATTATTATCTTCTCTTCTTTCGCGTTGAATCACGTACGATTAATTCGGATTTTGTGGTATAGGCCTGTACTTGAAAATTGGTATTGCCGATATGCTCCAGCAGCAATCTGCCGGCTTCGGTTCCCATATTGCGCACATCAATATCTACTACAGTAAGTTGAGGAGTTGTTATCTCTGAAAACGGATAATTGTCAAATGTCAAAATGCCTATATCTTGAGGAATCCTGAGATGCATCTCCTGCACTGCAGTTACACATCCAAGCGCTAAATAATTATTTGCGCATATAATGGCATCCGGCATGTCTCGCATTGACAATAATTGTTTTGCCATGCGATACCCTTCACGGTTTGTGGAATTGCCCATCCATATATATCGCTCTTCAATGGTACGTCCTGCATTTTTCAGTCCCTGTTTGACTCCATCGAGGCGATGCGTTGAAATCATGTCGTATTCACAACCACCGATAAAAGCTATCCTCTTGTATCCTTGCTCAATCAAATGTGCTGCCGCAGTAACCCCTGAAAATACATTATTTACATCTATCCAACAGATCTGACTATCAAAATTCGGTGTTCCGAGAAGAATATGAGGAAAATTGTTTCGTGTCAGTAGTGCCGCAAGAGGCCTTGATAGTATAGAAGCATGAATAATGAGGCCATCGGCACTATGCCTTGAAATGATATTTTCCACCACTTCACAAGCTTGCGTGGTATCTGTTCCCCGTACATTTATTGAGTATCCTTTGCGGCGCAATATAGCTTCTGCGCCTGACAATATCTCAAACATATGCGGGTTGTCGAATGCAACATTTTTATCCAGTGCCGCAAGAAAAACAACTGTATGTGTCGAGCGCCGAGCGAAATTCTGTGCGTTTGCATTCGGATAATAATTAAGTTCTTTCATTGCCTGCCTTACACGCTCGCGAGTCTGCTCAGATATACTGTAATGTCCATTTATTACTTTTGATACAGTAGACACGGATGTTCCGGCAGCAATAGCAACATCTTTAATCGATACAGCCATATAGTTGCCTCCTTTGGTTTTATTTTAAACATTATAGGAGATCAATTCAACAATATACTGCGTAACCAAAAGGTTCTATAGTTACATCAGTTACGCCTGCGCACAGAGCAGGTATTGCCTCGTTGCGATATGAAATGTATGAATCGGAAGCATTCAATACGACTGTAACGATTTCAGATTTGTATTGTCTTTGAAATACCAAAAGCATTCCTTCGGCACTTATTAATTTATATTCGCCTCTGCATAGAGCCTGTGATCCTTTTCGCAGAGCTATCACCGATTTGAAAAATTCAAATAATTCTGTATCGCCTTTCTCCCAAGCCATAGGTGAACGATAATCATTTTCCACTAATCCTTTTATACCAAGTTCATCACCATAGAATATAGTAGGCATACCTACAAAGCACATCTCAAATAGCACCGCCAATCGATAACGCCGAATGTTTCCTTTGCACAATGACAAAAATCTGCTTACATCGTGACTATCCAGTATATTCAATTGAGCCGATACAATCGGTATACGGTAGCGCATTAGCATATCCGTAATACGCCCCGAAAAATCTGCAGCATCAATACTACCTTCTGCAAAGAATCGACGACAATGCTTTCTGAAATCGTAATTCATAGCAGAGTCAAACATGTCTCCTTGCAGCCAATGTCCTGCGCTCTCCCAAATCTCTCCGATTAGCAAAGCGTCAGGATTCACTTCTTTAATAGCAGAGCGAAACTCTCGCCAGAATCTGTCATCCACTTCGCTTGCCACATCCAAACGCCATCCATCTATGTGATATTCTTTTACCCAATACCGGCCTACTTCACAAAAATATTTTCTCACCTCAGGATTTGCCGTATTCAGTTTGGGCATCATTCTTTCGTAAGCAAAGCATTCATATGGAGGGTATGTCTCGGCATCGTCAGGACGCACTACCGGATATTGCAATCCGTAGAACCAGTCTTTATAAGGTGAACTTTCGCCGTGTTTAACGACATCGTCAAAAGCGAAGAAATGCCATCCGCAATGATTGAACACTCCGTCTATCAATATACGAATGTCACGTTCATGAAGTACTGTAACCAGGTGTCGCAAGGCTTCATCACCGCCAAAGCAAGGGTCAACGTGATAATAATCAAGCAAATCATACTTGTGATACTCTCCGGCAACAAAGACAGGATTCAAATACACACAATTTACCCCAAGCTCTTGCAGGTAGTCTGCGTTCTCGGCTATCCCCCACAGAGTTCCGCCAAGCTTACCGTGTACTTCATTTTCTTTATAATCCATTGTGATGCCATCGCAAGAGATGAAACATTTTCCGCTTGCGAAGCTATCAGGAAAAATATTATATATTACGGCTTCATTCACCCAGTCCGGGACAGTTACTATATCTGCTCTGTGATTAAAAGGCAATTTAAAATATTCTGACCTGTCTTCTGAAAGACAATCCGTAAATACATCTCCGTAATACAGAATAGTTTCTTTCCCGTCGCTCAAACTGAAATAATAAAATAACCTCTTATATGGGCTGTCTAATATCACTTGCCAATAATCATGATAAAAATCTTCTGCCACTATATTCATCTCAGCCGGAGTAAATATTATCGGGTTAACTCGGCAAGCAGTATCTCCGTAATATAAAGTACAGTTTACCAAGTCTCCTCTCGCACAGCGCAGGCGAAAGACAATATGATTTTCGTCCAAACCATATGCGTATTGTGACATTGGAATATGTAGAATTGCACTTTTATCCATGAATTATCCTTTCACTCCACCTGCCGTAAGTCCGGAAGTCATATGTTTCTGGCATAAGAAGAATATGATCAATACAGGAATTGATACGGTAATAGAAGCAGCTGCAAAAACCGGCCAACTGCCGCTCATTTCTGTTGCCTGTAATGCATAGAGTCCGGCGGCCAAAGTATAGCTGCTTTCGCCTGTCATAAATGTTGTGGCATATATGTATTCATTCCACACATATATCAAAACCATCAATGCCGTGACTATGATACTGGGTTTTGCCAAAGGCAATACTATGCGTGTTACAACCTGCAAAGAGCTTGCACCATCCGTCCGAGCAGCTTCTTCTATCTCTACGGGAATAGTGTCAAAATATCCCTTGATATTCCACAAACTGAAGACCGCCATAGTTCCTGTATAAACAAGTATGAGGCCTGACAAATGATTAATCAGTCCCAAAGGTCTTAGCAAGCGGTATACCGCAAACATAGACAACACCGCAGGAAATGAATTAATCAATACCAGGCATTTCAGTATTGTCCTGCGCCCCGGAAATCTACGACGAGAAAAGCAGTATGCTGCAGGGATGGCAACGCATAGTGAAAATGTTACCGTCAAAGCCGCCAGATAGATACTATTACCAAACCACGTCAGAATATCCTCTCCGAACAATACTCGCTTATAGTTTTCCAATGTGAAGTCTTTTGGAATAAAAGAAAAGTCTGAGCTGAGTAGTGTGTTTTGTGCATTCAGCGATACGCTTAATGCATAGAGAATCGGAATCAAAGTAATGAAACACAGAACGATGAAAAATATATTTAATCCGGCAAGACGAACTCTTTCTTTGTGTTTGCGATTCATCTGGTTCCCTCCTCTCTCATCTGATATCTGGCAGAAAACAGTATCAGCAAAATGAAAATAATGATAGATATTGCGGAGCTGTAGCCGTAGTTATTTGTAATAAATGCGTTCTCATATGCATAAGTCAGTATCGTATGCACATGAGAGCCGGTCTTTGCGCCAGCCTGTTGTGTCAGAAGGTAAATTACATCAAACTGCTTGAATGTCGTAAATATAGTAATGATGACCGCCGGTGCTATGATTGGTCGTATGGCCGGAACCGTTATGTACTTTGTGCGCTGCAACCATCCTGCACCGTCCAGCAAAGCGCTTTCGTAGTAGCTTTTGTCAATACTTTGCATGGCACCATCCATAATCATTATCATGAACGGAAGGGCAAGCCATAGATTTACTATAGTGCAGCAAATAAAAGCAGAGACATCTGAAGAAAGCCATCTGACCGCTTCAAGACCCAGCTTTTCCATCCACTGATTCAACAAGCCGAATTGCGTGTTGAACATACCTGTCTTCCAAAGCAGGATCGATACATATCCCGGCATAGCCCATGGAAACATAAGTAACGTTTTGTAAAGCTTACGCAGACGCAATTTCTGCACATTAAGCAGGCTTGCCAATATAAATGCAATGATCAGCTGCAAGATCATGCTGACAACTGTCCACAGAATAGTAACAAGCAACGCTGAAAGAAAGCCGGAATCAAGCACAAACAGTGCTCGCGCATAATTTTCCAAACCAACAATCGTAAAATCGAACCAATGATATACATTCATGTTGGTCAAAGAAATGTAAAACGTATACAATATCGGGAATACTACAACGACGGCAATCAGCAGCAATGACGGTGCCGACCAAAGATATGAATGCAGCCATCCCTTTCGCGTCTTATCTTTCATGCTCTATTCCTCAATGCATTGCATCAATTAAACTATTTGCCTGTGAAAGTGCCTTCTCAAAGCTTTCGTTTATATTAGTTTTTGATAGATTTACATCCGTTAACAGATTACCTACAACTGTCCACATTACATCCATCTCGGGAATATTAGGCATAGGCACGGCTATCTCTGCAGTTGTACGCATAGCTTGAACCAGCGGATCATCACATACGCGGCTATCGCTGTAGCATACGCTGTTTGCAGGTGCACACCCGCTCGCCTGAGCCAGCGAAATTCCTATCTCGGGATCTATCAGTGCTCTGAATAATTTTTGAACAGCTTCTTTTTTGTTCTGAGCAGCAAACTTCAGTACATGAACTCCCTGAACACCTGAATAAGGTGCCAGTGCTTTACCAGTTGCATTCACGATAGGCATCTTGGCGATGCCCAGGTCTATATTTGCAGCACGAGCTGAAGGAACCATCCAGGGGCCACCTATAGTAGAGTCTGCCTTACCCTCTAAAAACAGTGTATTTACTGTGGAGTATTCCGTCTCGCCCGGCATCATCTCGACAAATTGCAAATGATATTCAAGTGCTGATTTTATTTTATCTTGATTTGGAAAAGGAACACCTTGAAGGTCTATTATGCTTCCGTCAAATCCGTGTATCCATGCAGCGCTGTAATATGCAGTACTGTGTTGTTCAACAAATCCATACCTGCCTCTTCCCGTATTATTTTCCATATATGTCAGGAGTTCATCCGTTGTAGCAGGAACCTCTTCATCTTGCATATAGCGGCGGTTGTACATGAACAGTAATGTCTCAAAATACAACGGCAACTGATAAAGCACATCATGATATGTGGCAGCCGCAAGCGTCATGTCCAGATAATCTGACAGTTCACTTTGATCTATTAATTCAGTAACAGGAGCCAATATTCCCATCTCGGCAAATACACCTATCTTGTCATGAGCAAATATGAACAGATCAGGTGCAGATGACGGATCATTGCCAACCAGTTTCAAGGAATCTGTAAGACTTGTTTTCTTCTCGAATTGAACGGTCACATCTGGAATGGCTTTGCTTAAATATTCCTGTAGCGCGGCAATAACGGCATCTTCTTTATCGTGCCATATCACCAAAGTATTGGTATCTCCTCCCACAGCTTCTGACTGACTGCATCCGATTACGGAAAATGCCATTATTGCAGATAGGATTATTGCAAGTAATCGTTTCATATATCCCCCTTCATACGACCAAATGCGGGTATGCTAAGGCGCATACCCGCACATGTTTAATCAGCTATTATTTTGCTTTTTTCTTCTTTACAGCAACTCCAACACCGGCTGCCACTGCTACAGCAGCAGCTCCAATACCAACAATAAGTCCGGTATTGGGTTTTGAAGTATCTTCAGTGTCATCAGCAGCGGGCTCTGTTGCGGGAGCCGAAGTGGTCTCAGGCGCAGCAGCAGTAGTTGTTATTTCTGCAGCGGGCTCTTCGTAACTTACAATAGCATTCTCAGGATCTGTTACAACAACCCATACATCTTTGCCTGCATCAACAGACAGATCTGTGGTCTGAATACCGCCTTCGTTTGCATTGATTATAACTGAATTTATCCAACCGGGTACTTCGATTGTGTACCAATCTCCGTCTTTTGCAAATGCCTCACCGGGCCATGCAGTAAATGCATTAGTTCCGTCCGGAGCTGACCATGCCCAGCAACAAGGATCTGCCCAATCGGCAGGAACCTGTGTATGCACAGTAATGTTTTCTGCGGTCTTGTTGGGATCCGTATCTGAAAGCTCGTAGCTGAGATCTTCATATACCGTAACCCAAAGTTCTTTCGCTTCTATGCTGATATCAGCAGTCTTAACTTCACCGCCGTTACCGTTTATGATAAGAGAATTTACCCATACAGGTGCCTTACCGGTGAACCATCCGTCTTCTCCCTCAGTCATTGACAGGCCGGGCCATGCTGCAAATGCATTTGTTCCATCCGGAGCTGACCATGCCCACATATTTACTGTCTTCCATGTCAGCGGAACATAGGCATGTACTGTAAACTCTTCAACGTATTCAGGTATAGCCGTCTTGCTCTGCGCATCGTAACTTACAGTAGCAGTTGCATCATCCGCAACGGTAATCCATACAGCCTTTCCGGCCTCAACTACTATACCATCAGTCTGAATAGTTGCTCCATTGGCATTTACAATTACATTTTGAACAAAATTCGGAACATAAATGTAATACCAGTTCTCGTCTAATGTCTTGAATTGATCTCCGGGCCATGCTGCAAATGCATTGGTTCCGTCATCAGCCCATGCCCAACAGCAAGGAGCTTCCCAATCACTGGGGACAGATACGCATACAGGTACCATCTCCTCTGCGGACTGATCTGCGATAGCCATCATCGGAAATGTTGAAAGGCTTAAAACAACGGCTATCAATATAGATAATAATCTTTTCATGTTCTCCTCCTTTTCTGTCCTATGAAAGACAATTCAATGATAGCTTTCCGAAAAAAGCCCGTCAACAACGGTTTGGGAAAGCGTTTTCTTTGTGTTAATTAGCCATTTTAACAAATATTTTTGCTGATTTTGTGTAAATAAGTCGTAAATTGTCATTTGACTATATAAATATGCTTATTTAATGTCATCACAGTATGCGAGTATTAGGAAAACGTTTTCCCATGTTTTTACTCGTATTATTCGTTTTTGACATTTTTTGAATGACTTTTTTGCAATTTTTATATCTTTCTCCTGTGTCTTATAGATAGCCAATCTCTCAAATATATGTTAAAATCCTTTTGTTATTTTCTCAAGGCAGGTGATTTGTATTTCTCGCATTTTCAGTTTAAAAAAGAAAACTCCGGATTTTGCCAATTCAACTTTATTAAAGCTGTTTGGCACTTCACTGCTCACTATGGTAGTCGGGTATATCGCAATTATTATTAATTGCGTTATCGTCGGCAACATAGTCGGTGAAGATGCCCTGTGCGCAGTTAATCTGGTAATCCCCTTATATGAATATGCAATCTTCATCTCCGGCCTCATCTGCATCGGAAGCTCTCTGATATATTACAGATACCTCGGCCGATATGACAACGACCGCGCAAATGAAATCTTCGGTCAGAGTCTGATTCTCTGCGCCGCCGCGTCTGTTCTTATGTTCTTATTCATGCAGTTCGGTGAGAATTTTTATATCAGCACGCTTAATGTATCGGATGCAATAAGGTTTGAAATCGAAGAATTCTGGAAGTATGAGAAATATGTCATCGCGATAACTCCTATATCCTATCTTCTGGCGCAAATGCTGTATACGGATATTATATTGAATATCATTTCAAATCTTGTCGCCGTCATAGGCGGTATAGCGTTATCTGTTGTTTTCACGTTACGCTATGGCACCTTTGGGGCAAGTCTCGGAACTTTTATCGGAATCTTGATTTCTATCCTGATTTTCTGTATTCATTTCTTTGAGAAAAAGAACATCATTCATTTCAAATGGCACTTGTCATTAAATGATATTAAAGAAGCATTCCGGCTTTCTATAGTAGATGCATCAAAGTACCTTGATGTCGGTTTGCTGCGGACCTTTATTAACCGGTTTGTAATCCTGAACTTTTCTGAAAGTTTGTTACCTATAGCTTCTGTCGCATTAACCGTATTTGATATGGCAGTTATATTTGACAGCATCGGGGCTGCCATTGCTCCTGTCGCAGAGGTTTATTTCGGAGAAGAAAATACCTTTGAAGAAATATATATCGCAAAATATGCCATGAAGCTTGCGGTAAAATTCGGGCTGATTATAGCGGCGCTGCTGGTTATATTTGCGCCTTATATTCCGCTGCTATACGGTGTAAAGGCTGCTGAAGAAGTTAGAATCTCCGCCACTGTCATACGAATCATAGCCATATCAATGCCTGCTTTTGCAATAACCTATATGCTTATATCACAATATGTGCTTGTCAGAAAAATACTGCTTGCTACGATATACGAATGGGTGAAGTCCTTCTTCATGCCGATTGCATTTATCTTCCTCTTCGGTAATTTGTTCGGGTTCTATGGTATATGGGCTGCTTTTCCTGTTGCCTTGCCGGTTACCATTTTGGTTTTTGCTATCGCCGTGCGGTTGCGCTACGGAAAAGATAAGGGCATCTGGCTTGTTGATCCTGATAAATACATTTCTTTTGGAAAAACTTATTATGTGTCTGAGGACACTGCGCTCTCGGCACGTGGAGATGTTGAGTTGTTTCTTTCAGCAAATGGGGTTTCGAGGGATTGTATTCATAAGATAATGATGATCGTTGAGGAGTCTTCTTTACTGCTTCTTTCTAAGTCGCAGGGCAGAAAGGTTCTTGTTCAATATATTGTTTCTATTCGTGACGGTTCTGTTTTTCTGTATGAGCGTGACAATGGGCCTATATATAATCTTACTGATGCGGATGCCAAGGTTGACAGCCTGCGTCAGTATGTCTATAACTGCATCATTGATTCATATAGCCGCGTTCAATATCTTACCACCACCGATTACAACCGAAATGTATTCCGCGTAGAGTGATTTTTTGCGGCACATTTGCAACGGCAAACATTGGAACAGGGCCGTAGGCGGCGCGGTTATTGACCAAAAAAGAGATAGGCGATTGCCTATCTCTTTTTGAATCGAGGCGACAAGATTTGAACTTGCGACCTCTGCGTCCCGAACGCAGCGCTCTACCAAACTGAGCCACGCCTCGAATTGCCTATGTATTATAACACAGAGCAGTGTAAAGTCAAGGAAAACGCTTACAGAAGCGGAACCCCCGCATCTTCGGCAAGCTTCCATACTTCTTGCGGCCATACTGATGCCTGAACCTCACCTATGTGAGCCTTGCGTAAAAAGAACATGCAAATGCGGCTCTGGCCGATACCTCCGCCTATAGTGTAGGGGAGCTTGCCGGCGAGAAGCGATTTCTGAAAATCAAGGTCAAGTCTCTCCTCACATCCGGCCGCCTTAAGCTGACTCTTCAAGGCATCCTCATCTACTCTCACGCCCATCGACGAAAGCTCAAGCGCTATATCAAGAACGGGGTAATATACGATAATATCACCGTTTAATGACCAGTCATCGTAGTCCGGTGCACGACCGTCATGCGGCTCGCCATTAGATAACTTCTCTCCTATACCTGAAATAAATATCGCGCCGTATTCCTTAGCCGCCGCATATTCGCGTTCCCTTGCAGAAAGGTCCGGATACTTATCAAGCAGCTGCTGTGAGCTGATGAAAGTAATTTCCTCCGGCAGGATACATTTTACATAATCATATCTGTTGGCAATGTATTTTTCAGTTACGCGCAGTGCCTCGTATACAGCCTTGACCGCCGACCGTAGTGTGTCTTCTGTACGGTTTTCTTTTGAAATAACCTTCTCCCAGTCCCACTGGTCTACATACACCGAATGTATGTTATCAAGGCTCTCATCACGGCGGATGGCGTTCATATCCGTGTAGAGTCCTTCGCCTTCCGAAAAGCCGTAGCGCGACAGCGCGAGGCGCTTCCATTTTGCAAGTGACTGCACTATCTCAACAGGCGCCTCGTCAAGATCTTTAATACCGAATGCAACCGGTCTCTCGACACCGCTTAGATTATCATTAAGTCCTGATACGGGTGTAACAAAAAGCGGTGCAGAAACGCGCCGCAGATTGAGCTCAGTCAGCAGCTGCTTTTCGAAGAAATCCTTCACACGCTTTACTGCTATCTGAGTTGCCTTAACATCCAAATCAGGTGTGTAATGTTCGGGGAAATATGTTTTCATAATTATAAATCGCAGTTATTAACTGTACGAGGATAAGGCAGGACGTCGCGAATATTGCCCATACCGGTAAGGTACATAACGCAGCGCTCAAATCCGAGGCCGAAGCCGGCATGACGAACTGAGCCGTATTTGCGAAGATCAAGGTAAAACTCATAATCTTCAGGTTTAAGACCAAGCTCCTGCATACGTGCGGCAAGCTTCTCGTAATCATCCTCACGCTGGCTGCCGCCGATGATTTCGCCGATACCGGGTACGAGGCAGTCAACCGCAGCAACCGTCTTGCCGTCGGGATTCTGCTTCATATAGAAAGCCTTGATTTCCTTCGGATAATCTGTTACGAAAACAGGACGGCCGAATTCCTTCTCTGTAAGATATCTCTCATGCTCTGTCTGCAGGTCGCAGCCCCAGAATACCTTGTACTCGAACTCATCATTATGAGCCTCAAGAAGCTTAATTGCGTCGGTATAAGTAATGCGGGCAAAATCGTTTTCTGCCACATTGTGAAGTCTGTCAAGAAGGCCCGTGTCGATAAACGAATTGAAGAAGTTAAGCTCTTCGGGCGCATGTTCAAGCACATAGTTGATAACATACTTAAGCATTGATTCAGCAAGAATCATATCATCTTCAAGATCGGCAAATGCAATCTCCGGCTCTATCATCCAGAACTCAGCAGCATGGCGGGTCGTGTTGGAGTTTTCAGCTCTGAAGGTCGGGCCAAATGTATAAACATTTTTAAATGCCATGGCAAAGCCCTCAACGTTGAGCTGACCTGATACTGTCATGTTGGTCTGCTTGCCAAAGAAGTCTTTTGTATAATCAACAGTTCCGTCGGGATTGAGCGGAAGGTTGTTAAGATCAAGTGTCGTAACCTGGAACATCTCTCCTGCGCCTTCACAGTCGCTTGAAGTGATGATGGGAGTATGCACATATACAAAGTCACGTTCCTGGAAGAACTTGTGTATAGCATATGCGATGAGTGAACGTACACGGAACACTGCCTCAAAAGTGTTGGTTCTGGGACGCAGATGTGTGATGGTACGCAGATACTCAAGCGTATGGCGCTTCTTCTGAAGCGGGAAGGTCGGGGAGGATTCGCCCTCTATTTCTACACTTTCAGCCTGCAGTTCAAAAGGCTGCTTTGCATCGGGGGTAGGTGTAATAATGCCTGTCGCGATTACGGCAGAGCCTACATTGAGCTTATTGATATCGTTGAAATTGGGAAGCTTGTCGCTGTAAACTATCTGAAGCGGCTCAAAGAAGGTTCCGTCATTTACTACAAGGAAACCGAAGCTCTTCGAATCACGCTTACTGCGAAGCCAACCGCCGACCGTAACTTTTTTGCCGGCATAGATTTCTTTGTCTCTGAATAATTCTCTGATATCAGTAAGTTGCATATCTAATCCCTCCAAGGGTAATTATTACTGTAATTTATCATATTTTGGACACGCTTGCAAGTTTATAGCGGCCTATTTGATGTATCCTGCGTAATCTTTATCCACAGTTATTACGCAGAAATATGCAGGATTAATCTCCTTAACTTTGAGCTGTATCTTCTCGCGCAGCTCATCATCACCTACCTTGTAGTTATGCGGAACTACAACGTCAAATATCAGGTTGGTATGAGTCTCACCGGATACCATACGAAAATCATGAAACATAATCTGTTCATCAATCTCGGCAAGCTTTTCTTTCAGCTGATTTCTAACGGATACAACTGCTTCACTGGTATCAATCGGATCCATATGGATCGTGGCAAGACAGCCGAGCTTTTCTGACAGTTCAAATTCGATATTGTCAATCATATCATGTATCTCAACGATATCTCCGTCAGCCGGAACCTCAGCATGCAGGGAAATATAAGTATTGCCGGGACCGTAGCTATGAGCTATCAAATCGTGGATGCCTTTTACTCCGTCATGGGCTAATACTATCTGCTCTATCTCCTTTACGAATTCAGGATCCGGAGGGGTGCCGAGAAGTTCATTTACTGTATCGAGGGCGCTGGAAATACCTGCATAGAATATGAAGCAGGTAACCGCGAGGCCTACGTAACCGTCAATCTGAATGTGGGTCAGATATGAAACGATTCCGGATACAAGCACTGCGAGTGTCGCCAGAGAATCCGACAGACTGTCCATAGCAGTTGCCTTCATGCTTGAAGAATCCAGCTTTCTTCCTATGCCTCTGTTGTATAAGAACATATAAACCTTAAGCAGAATTGATGCTCCGAGGATGGCAAATGTGAGCAGTGAAAACTGGGTAGGTTCAGGGTTTACAATCTTATTAATAGACTCCTTTAACAGCTCAACGCCCATTACGATGATAACACCGGATATTATAAGGCTTGAGAGGTACTCATATCTGCCGTGTCCGAAAGGATGCTTGGGATCGGGTTTCTGCGATGCAAGTTTAAATCCAATAAGCCCTATAACAGATGAGCCTGCATCGGATAAGTTGTTAAATGCATCCGCAGTAACGGCAACAGAACCCGCTAGTGTACCTGCAAGGAATTTGCCCGCGAAAAGCAAAACATTAAGTACTATTCCGGCTATGGCACACAGATATCCGTATGCGGAACGGACTTTGCCGTCAGAATAGTTTTTGTAGTCTTTTATGAATTTTTTTGCGAGTAAAGTAATCATGCCATTATTATATCACCGAATGGTTTAAATACAATTATTATGTGACACGTTATCAATAATATGCTACAATATCGTAGGTTATAGGAGGCTGTCTATGAAATTAGGTATCGTGGGTCTGCCCAATGTCGGCAAGAGTACCCTTTTTAATTCACTTACAAGTGCCGGTGCCGAATCGGCTAATTATCCTTTCTGCACAATCGATCCGAACGTCGGCGTTGTTGCCGTTCCGGACTTCCGCCTCGGGCTGCTTGCCGATATGTATCAGAGTAAGAAAGTCACTCCCGCAGTGATTGAATTCGTTGATATTGCAGGTCTCGTAAAAGGTGCAAGCCACGGCGAAGGTCTCGGCAACCAGTTCCTTGCAAACATCCGCGAAGTGGATGCTATAATTCACGTAGTTCGCTGCTTTGACGATTCAAATGTCGTTCACGTTGACGGAGCCGTAGACCCCGCCCGTGATATCGAAACTATAAATCTTGAGCTTATATTTGCGGACCTTGAAGTGCTCGAAAGACGCATATCAAAGACTGCCAGAAGCGCAATGAATGACAAAACCGCCAAGCGTGAGCTTGAAACGCTTAACCGCCTCAAGGCGCATCTTGAAGCAGGCAAGCCCGCCAAGACAATGGAACGCGCTGATGACGAGGAGGACGCATTTATCCCTACTCTCACCCTGCTTACAGATAAGCCGGTTATCTATGCGGCAAATGTAGCCGAAGATGACCTCGCCGATGACGGCGCATCTTCTGCCTATGTTCAGGCTGTGCAGGAAATAGCCGCTGCCGAAGGCAGCCGCGTATTTGTCATCTCTGCTCAGATAGAGGAAGAAATCTCCGAGCTCGATGCTGATGAGCGAAAAGAATTTCTTGCCGATATGGGGCTTAAGGAATCCGGTCTTGAAAAGCTTATAGCCGCAAGTTATGATCTTTTGGGACTGATGAGTTTCCTCACCGCAGGTGAGCAGGAAACACGCGCCTGGACCATCAAAAAAGGAACCAAGGCACCTCAGGCTGCAGGCAAGATACACACGGATTTTGAGCGCGGCTTTATAAAAGCTGAAGTTATAAATTATAAGGAATTACTGGATGCAGGCACATATGCCGCTGCGCGTGACAAGGGCCTGATCCGCATGGAAGGTAAAGAGTACATCGTCCAGGATGGTGATGTAGTTCTCTTCCGCTTTAACGTATAAGGAGGTCATATGGACAGCTATACCGAAAATACCGATCTTACTATCACACTGGAATTAGATGACGGCACTGAGATGGAATGTGACGTGCTCATGCGTTATCCTATGGATGATCAGCAGTATATTGCTCTCGTTCCGGTAGATGATGTGGACTTTGAGCAGGTTTACCTTTATCGTTTTTCAGAGGGCGAGGACGGGGAACCGATTCTCACTGATATTGAAGATGATGACGAATATGAGCGCGCCTGTGACCGCTTTGACGAAATTCTCGATGAGCACCTCTACAATGAGGCGGCTGACGATGACGAGCTTGCTGAAGAAGCCAGCTTCAAAAAAGACTGAACCTCTTTTTATACATCTCACTTATAAAACGCGACGGAACTGCCTGTCTGTTGTAACGTCGCTTAACCGTAAGGACATATAGACGGCTTTTTGCCCGCGTAATCGCGACGTAAAAGAGCCGTCTTTCTTCTTCAATCTCTTCCGGCGCTTCTATGCTCTTATGCGGCACAAGCCCTTCTATTACGTCAGGGATAAATACCGCACGATACTCCAACCCTTTTGATTTATGCATGGTAGATACTGTTATTTTTGAGGTGTCGCTTTTTTCTTTTTCTGCGGAATCATTTCGCAAGTCACAGTCTGATTCAAACGGAAGCCCCTCGTGCTCCATCAATTCTATCAGCGAACGCTCCGTAGCATTTGTCCGAAAAAGCACTGCTATATCAGAAGGCTTATGGCCGCGATCTAACAGGCTCTTAATCTCCTCACATATAAATCTGTTTTCTTCGGTCAAGGTGTCAAAGGAACGCACCACCGGCTGGATTTTATATTCTCTGTTTGCGCTTAATTTCTTTTTGAAACGATTATGATTATGGGAAATGAGGTTGGCGGACATCTGCACTATCGCTTCATCGGAGCGGTAGTTTTTGTTTAAATATATGACCTTGCAGCCCTTATATTCTTTTGCGAATTTCTTCATAATTCCGGGCGTAGATCCTCTAAATCCGTATATTGCCTGATCATCATCGCCTACGACAAAAAGATTCGGCTTTTTGCCCGCCAGAAGCTTTACAGTCTTATACTGTGGCTCATTTATGTCCTGGAATTCGTCTATCAGAATGTATTTGTATATGTTCTGCCATTTGCGCAGGATGTCAGGGCGCTCACGCAGTAATTTATATGTGCGGTTTATCATGTCATCAAAGCTGATAAGACCCTGAGATGCTATTTGCTCATCAAGCTGCTGCATCAAAAGCGCGCATCTTTTTTTCGGAATTCCGCACACAGAGCGCGGCCTGTCATTCATATTTTTTGCGCGCGAAAATTCATCCAGAAGTTCCTTCACAAGATTACCGGGCGCGGGCTGAATATCTTTTACAAGTTCAGAAAGTATGCGAAGCTCATCGCCCTCTCCTGCGATGTCAAATGCGTCATTTCCGTATGTGCGTTTTAATATGTGTAGGAATACTGAATGAAATGTTCCGAATGTTACCGGAAGTGCTGCATTTCCTGTGAGCTTTTGAAAACGTGCCTGCATCTCGGTGGCGGCAGCGCGGGTAAATGTGATAACAAGAATTGTCTCGGGAGCTACACCGTATGTATCGATGAGCGTGTGAATCCGCTGCGTGATAACCGCCGTTTTGCCGGAGCCGGGCCCCGCGATAATAAGCGCAGGGCCCTCTCTCACAAGAGTCGCAGCAAGCTGCGATTCATTTAATTGCATAATTTCTTAATTGCTTCCTCTATGCGACTAAGGCTCTCTTCCTTACCGAGAATCTCCATGATTTCATATGCTCCGCCGGGTGTCATAGCCTTACCTGATACTGCAATGCGAAGAGGCCAGAGTGCCTGTCCGTTCTTTATTTGCTTTTCTTCGATATAAGTTGAAACAGCTGCGGAAAGTCCGTCATGACTGTAATCGGTAAGCTCCGTAAGTATCGGCAGAAGCTCTTTTAATACTGTGAGTGACTGCTCCGGGTCAGTCTTCATCTTCTTATGTGAATAAAGCTCGTTCTCATAAGCAGGAACCGCTCCGAAGAAATCAATCATCTCAGGGATGTCAAGGAATGTTTCTATACGTGACTTAACAAGATCTGCTATGGCTCTTCCGGGGAGCTTATCTCCTACGGTATCAGCGATAATCGGCAGTGCTCTCTCATAATAAGCTTCATCATCCATTGCCTTGATGTATTCGCCATTTAACCAACGAAGCTTCGGGATATCAAATACTGCCGGAGACTTGTTGATACGTGTGTAGTCGAACTTCTCGATAAGCTGCTGAAGGCTCATAATCTCAACGCCGTCAGCGGGGCTCCATCCGAGCAGTGCCACATAATTAACTACTGCTTCATTTACATATCCCTGATCGATAAGATCCTCATAAGATGAGTGGCCGCTACGCTTTGAAAGCTTCTTGTGCTCTTCATCAGTTATAAGCGGGCAGTGTACATACACGGGCTCCTGCCAGCCAAATGCTGCGTAGAGTCTTGTGTATTTAGGTGAAGATGAAAGGTATTCATTTCCGCGTACAACGTGAGTGATTCCCATAAGATGGTCATCAATTACATTTGCAAAGTTATATGTGGGATATCCGTCTGACTTTATCAGAACCATGTCATCAAGCTCTTTGTTCGGAACCGTGATATCTCCGTATATCTCATCGTGGAAAGTAGTCTCACCTTCATTGGGAATATTCTGACGAATTACGAAGGGCTTGCCGGCTGCAAGATTTGCTTCAACTTCTTCCTTGGATAATGACAGGCAATGCTTATCATACATTGCAACTTCGCCGTCCTTGGCATCAGCGTGAAGCTTTTCAAGACGTTCCTTATCACAGAAGCAATAATATGCCTCGCCCTTTTCGATAAGCTCAAG
>JAZRXC010000029.1:0-43153 GCA_045600025.1 Lachnospiraceae bacterium | reverse complement strand
TTCATAGTCACAATGGATACCTTTCTCCTGATGAATACGAACGCCGTTATGATGAAGCTTTAAGGAATGCTCGTAAACTCGCCTGCTAATGAGAAAAGCTTCTCATTTTAATTTGTACTATTTATTGACAGAGGAGCAAACACAAAATATATTATACTCACCTCTATCTATCTTGTAAACCGCTTTAAAGCGATAGAGTGTGAATTTTTAAACAATCAGACGGGAAAAGCACCCGAAATCAGGTAGTCCACTTCACCTTTGCGGATGTTGTTGTCATAAAATATCCAACTTTTCAATATATTTTGGGGAGCATTTTTTGAACTTTTCAAGATTCCCTCACCTCGCACGAACAAAACACGAAATATACACGAAATTTCTATTGCGCCAGGTACTTTTAAGATATATACTGAAGGCGAGGAGATTATTATGACACTTAAAGAGCTTCGTATTACAAAGGGTCTCAGCCAAAGTGAGTGCGCCGAATACCTCGGCATGACTACCCGCAATTATCAGAATTATGAGAACATTCCCGCCAAGGCCGGCACCGCAAAATATCACTCCGTCTATCGCAGGCTTTTTGCCTACGGACAAGCCTTGTATGCGCATGAACCTGCTACAGCTTACAGCGCATATAATACCAACGTCGTAACAGGCGATAATTTAAATGCGCTCACCGCGATAGTTGCAGGTTATGAAAAGCGCAGTTGCTTCAACACGCTCAGGCAATACATGCACAGTGCAAATGACGGCCGGATTGCCATACTGTACGGGCTGCGCAGGACCGGCAAGACAACTCTCCTGTTCCAAATGATACGTGATTTGCCCCTCGAAAAAACGGCCTATATCAAAATCAAAACCACCGACAATATGTCACTCCTGGTAAAAGACCTTGAAGCCCTGTATAAAAACGGCTTCACATACATCTTCATAGATGAAGTCACCCTGATGGAGGACTTCATAGGAACTGCCGCCCTTCTGTCGGATATATTTGCCACGATGGGTATGAAGATAGTTGTATCCGGCACAGACTCGCTGGGATTTGCCATGGCAGGAAGCGACGAGCTGTACGACCGGCACGTAATGATACACACATCATTTATCCCGTTTGCGGAATATTCGCGCCTGCTCGGCATAACTTCAGTTGATTCTTATATCGAATACGGCGGGACGCTTAGAATGGAAAATATGGGCTTCGGCGATCCGGAGCGTACTTACGATGAGGTCTCCTTCCGAGATGAGGAAAGCACCCGAAAATACATTGACAGTTCGATTAGCCGCAACATACAGCACACATTAAGAAATACACGCTTCGGTGAGGCATTTTATCAGTTGCGCGAGCTCTATGATAAGGGTGAGCTTACAAATGCCATAAACAGAATTATCGAAAGCATGAATCACAGGTTTTTGCTCAGTGTTGTTGAAGAAACTTTCAGATCGCATGATCTCGGGTCGGCAAGGCAGCTATTGCTGCACGATTATCCAAGCGACGCAGCGCATGTACTCTATGACGTAGATGAGCAGGCGGTAACAGATAGGCTGAAGGCGCTGATTGACATAAAAGAAAAATCCGAGCTGACTGTTCCTGTCACTCAGGAACACATAGACAAAATCAGATCATATTTATATAGGCTTGACCTGATTGGCTCCTATTGTGAGCGGTATGAGACGGGCAGCATGCAGTGGCACACTGTATTTACCCAGCCCGGTATGCGTTATAGCATAGCCAAGGCACTCGTCTACTCGCTGATGCAGGATGAATATTTCGCCACGCGCTCAGAAAGCGAGAAGACGTATATCGCGAGCAAGATACTCGAGGATGTAAAAGGACGCATGCTGGAGGATATAGTTCTTTTTGAGACAAGCGCTGCCCGCCGGAGCAGTGACGTCTTCAAATTCAAGTTTGATGACGGAGGCGAGATAGATATGGTGATATATAACCGCCATACCAATACCTGCAACTTGTATGAGATAAAACACAGTGATAAATCAGATAAGAATCAAAGCAAATATCTGCGTGATGAGGCGCGGCTTACGCTGATTGCAAGCCGGTTCGGAGAGATTACAGACCGCTGCGTAATATACCGCGGCAAGACTAAAAAAGCCGGAGATATTAAGTACATTAATGTTGAGGAATATTTGAAGGGGCTGGGCGTGTAAGTCCCTCAAATCCTACCCTCTCGCCGGAGATGCTATTTTCCGCTTGTCGATACAACATGCCGATACATCGCAGTCACTGCTTCATTCATATTGACAGGAGTAAGCTTTATCTCCGGATTATTGCCCGCAAATATAACGAACAGCTGATGCGCAAAGCCCTGTCCCATCCACGACACCCCGTCAAAATCAAAGATGACTTCCTTGAACTTGTCAAGACGGTTACACAGGCGTCTCGCCTGTGATCTCGAGACCGGTGATGTGTCAAATATATTTTTGACGGGTATCTGAGTTTTGAAGAAGCCTTCGTCTACATCTGCGAATCTGTCAAACACTTCTTTTGCCGTCTTATTGCTGTGATTTGACAAGCTCATATAGACGCAGGTACCGGATATTTCGTATGGTGTTATATCCGCTATCATACTGTCATCATATTTGTTATGGGTAAATACTTTTCCGGCTGATATGATGATAAACTCATCCATAAGTTTGGAACTGAAGAAAATTCCTTCTCCGGAATGATTTTTAGAATCGGTAGTCGTCTTGCCTTTAAATAACTCTCCGATTGCATCATCAAGCGAATCAAGTTTGAAATACTCCTGAATCTTTCTGAATATTCCGATACCGTCATCTATAATATATGCTCTTGTTGTTAATACATCCTGTTCTATGATAACCCTTGCGTGTTCAGCCAGCGAATGGTCCATAACATTGTTGGTCATCTCAGAAAAAACGTAATACCAGATATCAATCACATTTTTGTCCAGGTTCTTGATGTGCTCTTCCATGCACTTATCATAAGCATACGTATCACTGTCAAGATCACCATTTGCGCGACTTAAATCGTATGTAAAGCTGCGGGTAATCAGTTCATACTCGCCTCTTTTTATTCTCCTTATCACATTCTCCTGTTCAAGCTCATTAATGTATGAATGAACCGTAGAGGGATTTACTTCAAATACTTCGGCAACCAACTTGGACACCGAGGGTGTATGCTGCGATATTTTTTCCAGCAGGTACTGTTTGATTGTTTCTTTTTTATCAACGGCAAATTTCATTTTTTACCACCTCTCGTTATAAAGATAGTGTTAAATTGCCTTAATGTCAAGAAATAATTGTTTTAAACTCCGAGATAATTGTTTTAAATCAAAAGATAATTGTTTTAAACTTTTTTATTCCAATTATCTCAGGAAAAGAAAACGGCAGACCGTTAAGTCTGCCATTGATTTCCTAAATCCGGACCGATGCTATCCTACCGGCTGGAATACTCAGTCATGAAAGGAATAACGATATCCGAAAGATAACTATTAGTACTACCTACAGCCTGCTTCGGAAAGAGGGGCAACCAATGACCGGAAAGGGTTGCAGTGAATCACCGGAAGCGGTGATTTCCATAACCCGGAAACATGATTTTCGAATTACCGGACTGGCGATTTCATCGCACTGGAATATTCATATTCAACTAAAACAGTCAAAGATATAAAGTACATTAATGTTGAGGAATATTTGAGGAGAATGGGCGAGGGTGCGAATAATCAATAGAATCTAACATATTTGATATAACTTTGCACAGTATTCTGAATGCAATTGCTCAACAATTCAATTATATCATCTTTTTTCTATGCCGTAATGAGTAAGTCTTTTCTGCCAATTTGTATTTTGTTTTTTTAAACAAATATTTCATTCTTGAATAATCTATCACTTTATGTATCATTGACTTTCTCCACCACTTTTCAAGAAGTCTTTTGTTGGCACTATCGTAAGAAATAAAACGATTAGGCACACACAGTATATCTCCTCCTAAATAGCTACTGCTATCCATAATACGTTTTTGAAAATGAATATATGCAACTTCTTCTCTGTTCCATTTCCCATTATCCTTTGTGATACAATAAGCTTTGCCATTCTCAACTAGGCCAAATGACACTTTTTTATAACGATGCCATATCTTCCCATCAAAACAAACTCGATACAAATTATCATAAAAGGTTCGAACATCGAAAAAATCGCTAAAATTATATATTGTTACATTTTCTTTTTTCAATATATCGTTTATTGTATCTTTTTTATCCTCACGGGTCCATGACCAATATTCATCATATCCTCTATTAATGCTATCACTTAAAACTTCTTCCCATCGTTGAGCCCCATACTTTGATTTTTTAAAAAGACAATTAATTGACTGGTCGTTTCGATACAGCGAGCATGAACCAGATACGCCTATCTTATCATATTTTTGGAATAATTCATCGCTTAAAAACGCCCGCAAATCACCCAAAACAGTATCGATATCAATATGTCCCCACCAATCGTATTGTCTCAAATAGTCTTCATAAATATATCCAATTGCAGGCTTAAAATCGCACAATTTATACGGTTTATTTAATGCAATAGAACTTCCGAGTCGAGCTTTATATAATCTTACTGCATCTGCAAATGTCATTGTATGTTTAACAACATTCTCCGGCAGTTTATACGAATCGAGATTTTGATCGGTGAATAGCAAGAAATCTATTGTTTTGTTGTGTGAGCAGGTTGACAAAAACACATCAAAAAAACTTGGTAACGCGCCAAAATATGGAATAACAAAAGCTATTTTTACCATCAATCAACTTCTCCTCTGTATGGAATCTCCTAAAAACTTTTAACTTCTATATATTATATTCCGTACGCATGCTTTAACATCATTAGCCTAACAAAGCACTATCATTGTAGAATAAATGAATCATTCAACTGATCCGTTTCTATTATTTTTACGGTTGAGTTTTTCTCTCTTAACATATGTTTTTAACAGTCTAAAAGAATCAACATTCACAATAGAAGCTACGAAAAAATAAACTGCCAAGATAATTACACAACTCAATCCAGAATATGCAATTATCTTCCAATATGTATCCAGCTGCCACGGGATAAATTTAGCAATAAATGTTACTACAAGAAAAACCGCAGTATTAGTTAATACCTTCCGATAAGTAACCCACGCTCCCCTTTTAAGTATTTTATTGTTGGCGTAGATAATCATATCATTCATTCGATATAAGAGTGCAACAATTGTCCCGATTAGCACGCCATATATTCCCAACTTAATTACCGCAATAATCGAAACAACAATATTGATAGTCGCTTCTGCAATACATCTGTTCTTTGTTAACCTAAAATGCTGGGCATAGTTTATCAGATCAGAAGCGCATGCTCGCGCCCCCGTAAGCAGATAATATACCGCAAACAACACTGCCACTATTTCGTCGATGTAATTAATATCATATACTCCGGCAGTATATAGCTTCATAAAGGGGAGGATAAATATCAAAGCAACATTGTATAAAGCAAATACAAGTGCCATTCTATAGGTTTCATATAGGTCATGCAACTTTTTGTAGTGCTCAATATCATTATTATATTCCTGCCCCATAATAAACGAAAAACCTTGAGAAACATAGTCAAGTGCTGTCCTAATCATGGAATAAAGCAGTGTATACATCGAGTATACACTGACAACTCTTAAGTCACAAAAGATTGCGAGAACAATCATATCTGTATTGCGAAAAACCATATCGCAGATTTGATTTACAAATGCAGAGTTCTTCTGCTCTATTGCCTTAAAATCAGCTTTTACTCGTAAATTAATCCATCTATATTTTCTGTTAATATATATTGCAAAAAGGAGTGTTTTCAGCAGGCTTACTACCAAATATACAAATTGTATTGCAAGGACATCAAATCCCATTGCCATCAGTACTATTTTTAATATACTTATTACTGTTGATGCAGCAAAGCCCAAGGCAGTAGTAATATAGTTTTTCCCTTCGGCAGATAATAGCAGTGAGTATTTTCCTTGATAGTAGTAACTAATAACGCCCGGTATACCATTAAATAGTATAATGAGTGACATTGTAGTAAAACTAATATCTGAATTAATAACGAGCGGATATACTACTGCTAATGCTACTACAGCCAATAAGTATATCTTACCGGTTTTTTTATAATAATGGTCTGTTGCTGCCAGGATTCCGTTTATTTCATTTTTGTTATTTTTGCCGACAGGTGCATATAGCGCCTGCACAGTAGCTGCACCAACACCGGCTTCCAACAATGCGAAGTATGCAAAAATCTGGCTTATAGAACCCAAAAAACCATTAACTTCAGAGCCGTAGTTTAATATGAATAACCTGGGTATTATTACACCCAGTATTATCGTAATTAATTGGCTTCCTATGCCTATCGTTATATTGTAAAAACTTCTTTTTTTCTTCAATGCACTATATCATTCAAAATGGCACATATATTTTATATGTTTATATATATATTCAGCTCTTGTTTTATTATCAAGATATGGATTTTTTAATAAAGCAAATAGTGACTTTATATCTCTATTTGCAAAGTAAATGCGATATTGTTTCCTTATGCACATTGATTTATACTTTTCTTCATATCTAACCAATCTTTGTTCATCAGTGATAAGATTTAAGGATACCGCTTTTTTCATATCATCATCTTGTTGCGCCAGTATTTTTTCCAAAGGAAATTTATCGAAGTTTTCAGGATTAGAAGAACTGCCTTCGTGTTTTCTATACTTAACCATATGTTCCGGCAAAAATACGTTTTCCCCGAGCAGCAAAGCACGAAATGATATCAATTCGTCTTCAGTCGGACAATCATCATTGAGCGGTCCAAATGTTTCCATTACTCTCTTATAAAATGCCCTTGAAGGAGCAGGAATATTTCCGCCGGTTGAAAAACTATACTTATGAATTGAACCCACAACTGCGCTGTGTTCTTTTAGGTAATCTCCTTTATCGTTAAAGGCGTCTAAACTAAATGACACTGCGGTTACTTGAGGATTCTGCTTTAAAAATTCATAAGATTTTTCTGTACGCTCCGGTAAAGATATATCATCTCCATGAGCAGCAACTATTATCTCGCCCGAGGCAAGCTCAAGATAGGCTTTATTCATATGTTTGGCTATACCAAGGTTTTTCTCGTTTCTGTTGAGAACAATAGTATGAGGCCCTTGATATTCTTCCGCCATTTTTTTCATTATCTCAAAAGTATTATCTGTTGAGCAGTCATCCGATAATACAATTTCCAATGGTGAATATGTCTGAGCAAAAGCGCATCGTACCGCTTCCTCTACATACTTTTCTATATTGTATGTTGTTACCACATATGATACTAATGGTCTTTCTTCGGAAACGCCTATCATCTTAACCCCATAAGTCTTCCGGCATTTTGGTAATACCCGAGTTGCAGCAGTTTAATAAAAACATGCACTCTGATTTTCCCTAATGCAGAAGCACTCTCATTATTGAAAAATTCTTTTTCTATGTTCTTAAACTCAGAATAGTATTTATTATAATCATATTGTTGCAATAACTCAGAAAAGTGAACTGCTGTCAGTCCTCCGAGTCGAGATTGATTTATGCCTGATATCAGATGCAGTGTGAAAAAGTATGTCATGCTATCGTTTGATATACTACCCGACAACAGATTGTTGATCTTATTAAAAAGCCGCAGCTGCTGCTTTAATCTGTCCTGTGAAGCAGTTGTCATAACAGAGCCTTCTCTCCTGTCGTATATGTAGTAGTCTTTTCCGATAAAAAAGCTGGCTTTTTTTAATTCTTCTGTGCCATATATTACTTTGTAATACGCTATGTTAAACAGCAAATCTTCTCCGATTGTTTCCTCTGTATCAAATCTCAAACCATACTTTTGAATAATTTCTTTTTTATAAAGTTTATTCCATGGACCAAATCCGACTACATAAGTGAAATAATACTTTTTAAAAAATTCTTCAAGTGTTCCAAGGCTGAGTTCTTCTATGCCTCTGCTGTTAATGAAATAGATATCTGCCTCCGCTTTCTGTTGCGCCATATACAATTGTTCAAGTGCGAAGCTTTCTATATAGTCATCGCTATCAATAAACCATATATACCTTCCTGCTGCAGTATTAAGTCCAAAATTTCGAGCAGATGATACGCCTCCATTATTGTGATGAATTACCTTTATACGGGTATCATGTGAAGCGTATTCATCACAAATAGCAGGGCATCTATCGGGTGAGCCATCATCAATAAGTATGAGTTCAAAATCTGCATATGTCTGATTCAAGATGCTTGATATGCATCTCGATAAGTAATCAGCTGTCTTATATACAGGTACTATAATACTAAATGTCGGCATACTTAAAACTTCCTATTTCAAAGCATCTATTAAGTAATTAAGTGATGACTTTCTAAATTCTATGATTCTGCTTTTGGCTTTTGAATAATCAACATCCAACAACATTTCTTTATCCGGAAAGTCCGTTGTATACAAGCGATTATCCAGTCCTATCCTCTTTAGATAATCAATCTTTCTGCTATCATTATTATTTACTGCATTTACTTGGTCAGCTGCTATTGCTGTTAAAAAGGGCTTCTCAAATAATGTAGCAAAAGCCGTACCATGAAATGAATTAGTATATATAAAACCAGCATTCATAAAAAGACCAACAAATTCCTCGGGGCTCGCTCCGTATGCTTTATGATAAGGTTTTATGGCATCTCTGATATATTCATTCAGCAGTACTACATCATATCCCAGTGTCTTGTGCAGATATTCTATCAAATCGCGGCTGCCATGATTGTTTTCCAAAAAATAAACAAGGATATATGGCTTTTTATATTTGGGTGCTACAGCAATCTCGGCCCATTCTTTCTTATCGAGTAACAATACCGGATCACACACAGTAGTAACCTTTTTGTCACTGACAGATTGTATTAACTCAGCACCGATAGACTCTCTTACTGATATACTATCAAAACATTCCACCCAATGACTAATTTTATCAAGTATCTCTGCATCAAATGATGAACGCCCAAAACTTGGAGCATAAGATACCTTTCTGGCAGTATCGTTCTTAGAGAGAAACTGCAGATAATAAGCGGTCTCAAAATCCTGACATATAGGATTCCATATCTGATCTCCACCGCACACATAGGCATCATAATCGAAATGCTCGTTCTTTAATTCTTCGGTAGATGTATATTCTTTCTGTGTTACGGGTAATACCTTGTTTATAAATCGTTCGTAATTGTCATATCTTCGCTTCAACACAGGATACATCATATAGTAGAACGCTCTATGTATTCCTCTGACCATAATAACCTTATAAGCATCTTTCTGTGATTGTGGACGCAGATTAATAAACTCTGTCTCGTGGCCCATGAGCTGCAGCTGCTTTGATAGTGCATATGCCTGTAAGACAGATCCGTAATTATGAGAAGCATGAAATGTTAGTTGTCCGATTTTCATAACTGCATCCTGGACTTTCTGAGCCAATATAACAGACGATACATCTTTGATTTAATTAGTATTATCTCCGCCTTCTGCATATTAGACAATTTTATTTTTGATGTTGCGTCCAGCACTTCTTCTGCTTCAGCTTTATCTAAACACATACACAGCTCGTCAACAAAACCCTTATAAGATCCGGTGCGGACTGCATTATCTATCCCTGCAAACAAAACACTTCCCAATGAATTATTGAGTCTCTCTTCACACATTGAAATGCTGTTTTCATTACAATACTTCTTTTTAAACTGATAGAGATTATAGAACATATCCCATTTATTCTGGCGATATTTCAACGTCAGAGACGAATCATTTACATAGTAGTTATATAGTGGTTCATTAACAACTGCGATACGTGATATCTCTCTGGCATACAGCAAGTCAAATACTATATCTTCAGCATAGTATTTTCGTTCCGATTCAAAAAAGCTATCGTGGATAAGCTTTCTCTTGAGAAGCCTTATCCATATGAAGCCGGGTATATTAATGCCTTCATCACTTGTGCCTATTAACGGTTGAGTATAATGCTCTGCAATATCCTCTATTGTTAATGAGTCATATGGGAGCAAATGCGGTTCCTTAATGTCTGACCTTACAGTGTTGTATCCGCATATAGCCATATCAGCATTTTGCTCCTGGATGGCATTTAAAAGTTTCTCAACCATATCGAATCTGATGGTATCATCACTATCAACAAACAGTATATAGTCACCTGTTGCCATCTTATATCCGTCCAATCTCGCAGATGACAATCCGCCGTTGTTCTTATGAAAAACCTTTATCCTATGATCAAGTGTTGCATACTCGTCACATATCACAGAAGATTCGTCAGGTGAGCCATCATCTACCAAGATAATTTCATAATCTTTGTATGTTTGATTTAAGATGCTATCAACGCACCTCTTCAATGTACCACAAGCTTGATATACTGGCACTATTACAGACACTATACTATTCATGATAATCGTTTTCTAACAAAGTTTGAATGATTTCTTTGTGTGCATCACAACGAATGAGATTCATTGAAACCATTCTTTTATTTGGTTTATATAATTGTTTCAAAAGTCTATTATTCATCAGGCGGTTTATCTTATTAAAAGCACTACTTTTACCGGTCAGCATTGCAAGATATAATGCCCTGTTTTCTTCACAAAAGCTCTTCCAGGAGTCAATAATGTACTCTTCTTCACATATTCTCTTAGAATCCAAAATAAATTGTTCAATCCTGCGATTATTGCTTTCTTCATCTGCAAGTATTAAACCGTTTTCAGTAGCCCGCATCAGTTTCAATTCTATTGAAAAAGATTCTCCATCATATATAAGTTGAACTAACAGGCCTTCATTCCATGTCGGGTTATTTTTTCGATATCCAAACACACTATTACCCTGCCCGTATAGAATTGTACATCCGTTATACTCTTCCATAGTACCTATACAATGGCTGTGTTGGCATAGCACAAGATTAGCACCCGAAGACACCATCTTTCGGCATTTTTTCTGTAAAAGCGGTGAAGGATACTTATAATTTTCAATTCCTCCATGATATAAAATCACAAGATAATCACATTGTAATTTCCATTTTCTTATCAAGTCAAAAGAATCATACGGATCAAACAGCAATGCACCGGCTTCGTTTTTTTCGGCAATATTGAATTCCTGCTCGGCAAATGATGCAAATCCAATAGTGACACCGTCAAACTTCTTATACAGTACTTGATGAATGCTATTGGCGTTCGCGCCTGCGCCAAACCACTCGATTTTTCTATTATCCAATTCAGTAAAAGTATCCAATATTCCCTGCTGACAATAATCTTTGATATGATTGTTTGCGAGAGATACCGCCTTTATGCCTGCCGCTTGTAACAGACCCAAATCTGAAGGTTTGGCTTTCTGATTAGGTCCGCATTTTGTCAGTTTTTTATCAACATTTGTAACTGGACATTCGAGATTAGCAATACAATAATCCGATGTGCGAAGCACTTGAAAAACGCTCCCGAAAAGAGTCTCGGTCTTACCACAGTCAAATAATCTCTGCCAATCAAAAGTTGGACAAATATCACCTAAAATTGTTATTGAGGTACTTTGCATAATTCACTTTTTAAATTCTTTGTATATTCTCTACTATGTTTTGGACTTGCAATTTGGGGTAACAGCAAATAGTTTCCATACACATCTGTTAAATATTGTTCGCTATTTTTTAAAATACTAAATTGTAATCCTTCAAATAACACGCCATTAACTATAAGCGGAAAACAACTTTCTTTTGAATATATCTTTCGTTCTTCAGAAGGCATACTATCTTCATATGAATTAACTACCCATTGTCCTTTCCCATACTGAGTAAAACCCGTTAGCACCTCTCTTCTCGTTGCTTGTAGATTATCATCAACGAAGTGGCTTTCTATCGGTTTTACTCCGCCATTTATTTTAATGCTATTATCTTGATGAATAAGATTAAAATTAATTGCATTAAACTCATTAGTAATGCTTGAAATCCTTTTTTCTAACATTGTCTTGTCTGAAATTGATTCCATAGAAACACTATCATATATATATATATCCACAAAAAATGCATCAGTTGTTTTATATTTTGCCTTAGTAAACTTATAGCCAAAACAATAACTGTAATAATTTGCAACTTTTAAGGTCTCGTTTTTATCTATTACAAGCAAAAATTTTTCATAATTTTCTCTTGTCATACCGATATCGATATCATCATCCCATGGAATAAACCCTTGATGCCTTACTGCTCCAAGCAATGTGCCGAACACAAGAAAAAACTCGATACTATTTTCATCACATATGTGTTTAATTTCTTTTAAAATCCCAAAAGTTGCCATTTGAACTTTTCGGGTGTTGCCCCATGCTTTATGGAGATGTAAAAAAGCCTGCCTCTTTCTTTCTGGTTTTGTGGAATATCCATTAATAATTTCTTTAATGAAAACAAACTTATATGCTAAATGCCAATATAAGCTCTCACATCTGCTCGTTATTTTGTCGATAAACCATTCAATGTGATTCATTTAATAATGCCCTTAATCGTCTGTTTTAATATTTCTTTGTAATACTTAAAGTTTGTATTTCTAATTAATAAAGAAAAAAACTTTTCGTAATCTTTATTTTTTACAGTATAGTACATGTTCCTGTATAATAATTTCGATTCTATTTTACTATACATGTTTTTTTCGTTGCAAATATCCAACATATGTCTTGCATATTCTTTCAGTTTGTTTTCTTCAAGATGATATTTTCTATAATACAACATTGAAGAAATGGGAATGTTCTTATATTCTATTTGCTTTTCGATGCTGTTCCATTCAAAATCCGGATATATCTTTTCAAATAAAAGTCTCGACTCAATTGCAACATCAAAATAATCTTTACGATACTTTGTAACTAAAGAAGTGGGTGAATGGTGAATGTAATTGTATAGTGCTTCATGTAAAAAAGCGATATTGCTTCCTGTGGCAAGATATTCAAGTAAAAATTGCCAGTCTTCTCCATGCGTCCTTGTACTAAACTTCAAATTATATTTATCAATGATGGTTTTTCGATATAGTTTTGACCAAGCAGATGGAAGTCCGTCACAATTCTTGGTTGAAAAACCAAGAAGCACTTTTTCTATCTCTTTTAATTCTTCTCCAAGGTAAACTCTTTGTTCATAAGGTTGTTCAACAACATGCTGACTTCCATCAACAGATATAACGTTAATATCACATGTAACACAATCTGCACCCGTATTTGTAATAAAAGAATGCATCTTTTCAAACATATCTGGACAAATAGTATCATCTATATCTACAAAACCTATAAATTCATACCTACTGCTATCCATACCAATGTTGCGAGCCATTCCTAATCCTCTGTTTTTACTGTGAATGGTCTCCACATTACAATACTTGTCTTCGTATAAATCAAGGAACTCACTACTTCCATCGGTGGACCCATCATCAACAAGTATTATTTGTATGTTTTTTAGCGTCTGAGCAAGTAGACTTTTCATGCATGAATCGATATATTTAATCCCATTATATACCGGTACAATTACTGAAACACCACTTTGATCATATACATTTTTCATTTCACATTCCTTTTTAATTGTAATACTATTTAAATAACAAGATTCCACATATCTCCGACTATCTCATCATATTCATCCGGTTTGAAATCCGGAGCTCCTCCTGCTGGAAAAAAAGTAATCTCACCAAAGTATACTTTTCCTTGCGCTTGATATAAATCAACTCTGGCAAATTGGAATGGTTTACACAGATCCTTGGCAATTTTCTTCATCTCATCAAACAACTCAGGCTTATTGATAATTACATCGGGATTGCTTGGTATATCTTTGCCAAATGGTAGCAAATTCCAATCCATATCATAAAAATTCTGTACAATGGTATCTGAAAACCTATCAACATTAAACTGCAAAAATCTAGGCTCACCATTAAAACAAAAGAACTTGTAATCTTGTAATCCTCCGGATTCATCTTCCAAATACTTTTCAGCGATTATATGTCTAGGCATATCCTTATATACCCATTCTCGTCCGGACCACGCTATGTCCTGATGAAGCCAACTATTCATCATACGCATTGCATGTTTCCAATTGAATTTACTTTTATTTTTAACTATATAGCCCATGTGACTTCCATGAGTTGCTTTAAGAACGAATTGCTCAGGTAGAGAATTTATGTCTATGTCGGATACTTTATCATATACGGCATACAGTTCATTGAGATTATCTCCATATCCGCATTTGGTGACATACTCCCGAATGGCGAGTTTATCAGCGCATTGCTGCATTAATGGATCCCTGTGATTCAATTTATACCATTGCAACTTTTCACTAAAACGTTTTGGATTCGATAAATCTATTTTTCTTCCACCTGAACGTTTTTTATAATATCTAATTACTGCATTTTTATCAGAAATGAACCTGGGAGCAATCATGCTCTCCAAGCAATGTAATTCGCTGATAAGATATTCAACACAATTATTTTTTCTGATTATGTCCTTGATATTGCTCATAATACTCATATATTCTAGTGCATCCAGTTCTTGAATCAAAGTGTTTGGACTGAAACTGCATTAATATGTCCTCATTGGTTATAGCGGGCTTTTTCGCATCAGCAATAGCTTGCGCCCATTCATGCTGGGTGTATGTTGCTATCCTTTTCACTAAATGAGGAACAACTATTGTATCATTAGGAACACCCATTGATATAATCGTTGGTAAACCTGCAGCTTGTGCCTCAAGCGCCGATATACCAAAGCCCTCACTCAAAGATGTCATAGCAAATACATCAAATGCCGCAATTATTTCTGAAATCTCACTATTATTTCCCAAGAAATGCACTCGTTCGCTCACGTGATTTTCTAACGCAATTCCTTCAAGTTTTCGATAATAGTTTTCGTCTTGCTTACGTCCCAAAATATAAAAATGTACATTCTTATCCGTACAACATTCTTCAGAAATAGCTTGTATTATTAATTCGTAATTTTTAATTGGCGCAATGCGTCCTATTGCAACAACAGCCTTTATCGATTGATCTATCCCTAATTTAAGTCTTTGTACATCATGTTTATCTTTATTGCAAATAAATCTTGATGGATTTATCATATTAGGAATTATTTTATACTGTTTTTTTTTATAAAACAGCCTTTTTGCTGCAACTTCAGAACAAGCCCAAAAATGAGTACCATACTGATTAACGAACACTTTCATTATGGCTAGTATTGCTTCATTCTTTATTATCGAAATCTTTGATCCTGTGTATTTAATATTTGCGTGGCAATGAATAATTCTGGATGGTATTCCGCTTCTTTCTGCAGCTCTTGCAATTATTCCACTGACAGCATTAAGGTTTATATGAACTATATCTGGAGTGCCTATCTCAGATACAAGTTTTTGGAAAGCCTTCGTATACCTTTTTACACCAACTGAACCCACCGATGGAAGAAAGTATGAGGGAATATTTAGTTCGGCTATCTCTTTGTCGTGTGTTCCCGAATAATCAGTATTTGATGAATGAATAACTAGCCTAATATCTGTATCGGGTGTTTTGTTGCGTAATAATTCCATAATAAAACTTTCCGCACCACCTGCATTCATGTTTCCAGTTATTATCCAAATCACTTTATGAATCTCCCAAATGTCTTTTCAAAATGTTCTGATAATAATTTCAAATAGATTATCAAGTTATATACTATATTGCCCACACAAACGGACTCAACGAATCCGCATTGTAAACCTCATATAAGAAAAAAGCACCATACAATAGCAGAATTACCCCGTTAATGATAATGCGACTTTTTCGTTCAAAACCTTTATTCAGCTCCGGTATTGCCAGTGCCACAAATGGGGTTGTATATATGCCCACTCTGGCAAGCATCGCGCTCTGTGATGCCATTACCATGACTACTGCGTGTACGATGGTCATGTTAATGTAAAAAGTAGTGTTCTCATCTTTTTCCTGTCTGGAATATAAAACCAGGTAAAAGATTGCAGGTGCAACTGCGACCGCAATTCTTAAAATACTAACGGCTGATGTCAGATAGGAACCGCTTCGGCTTAAGTCTGATTGAAGTATAACCTCTGTAAACCACACAAGCCCGTCATAAGAAAATAGCACTACAAGGGTGCCGATTATCAAAAACAATACATTTCTAAATGAAATCTTATTATGCATAAAGAAATATGGTACTATCATGATTATCGCTGATCTATGGAATAAAAAAGCAATAAGGACAACTAACGCATATTTCCAAAATTTTTTATCTCGTATGTAAGGAAGTCCCGAAAAAACTATCGCTCCTGCGAGAAATTGTCTCACACCGTTAAAGGATCCGTGCCAGCAACCCATAAATATGAATAGCAACACTGTTAAAAACAACTTATCTGTCGACTTATAGATAGTTCGCAGCATCAGTCCAACTGTAATCAACTGGAATACTAGCATCGGCACTATCCTGTCGGAGGTAAATCTCTGTACTATCCAATATATCAGCTTGATTCCCGGCTCATCCAGATGTATCAGCGCTTCAAATACGCCAGAAAGACTTTGTGGACCTGTCAGGTAATATGCAAAAAAGTCTGTTCCGATACCATATCTGAATCCACCTACTACAATCAGCACAAGCGCCGCAAGAATATATAAATTCTTTGTCACTTTCGTATGCTCAACATACCCGGCAGATAATTGATTCTCATAAAAGTAATCGTATCTTTCCGCCAGGATAGTTAGGATAGTTACTAATGCAATTGTGATATAATATGTTGCCATTTACTGCTTGTCAGAATGGTTCTTCTGCCATTTTCTGTAAAGTTCTATCGCTCTATATGGTGTAATGGATTTAACGATTGTTTCAACAAAAGGACGCACTATCCAATGCTTGGGATATCCCAACAATTGGTATCCAATCCTTGTGGTCTTAAAAGCATTCCATCTAACGCTGAAGGTCCTTCTGCGAATTGCAGCAGCATCTTCTCTCACAAGATACAATGCATCCTGTATATTATCGCCCTTGAATCCCGCTGCAAAAAAGCGAAACCAAAGATCATAATCCTGAGCCCTCATAGTACGTTCTGCTACGGTATATCCATTCAATTCATTATATACTCGCTTATAAGTCATGATAGTCGCATGATGGAAAGGAATATAAGTCCTTAGGCTGAACTTATCCGGGTGCTCTGGCTTTGCATCAATATTTGCCATGCCTTCTTCACTGAAGCGCTGCATTGCTGTTCCAACCAAATCACACTCCGGATTTTTTTGCAGATAATCCACCTGTATGGCAAATCGTTCAGGAAGACATCTATCGTCACCATCCATACGAGCCACATATTCACCGGTCGCATATTCCAGACAATGATTAAGTGAATATGCGAGCCTTGAATTCTGTTCGTTTCGAATCAATATTATCTTGTCAGGATATCTGTCTTTATAAGCTTGAGCAATTGCGTATGTTTCATCAGTTGAAGCATCATCACACATGACTAATTCCCAGTTGTCATATGTCTGTGCAATGATGGACTCAATTGCTTCTGATAATGTACCAGCGCAATTGTATATACCCATAATTACCGATATCTTTTTAGCACTCTCTATCATTCTTCAGTACTGATTAAATCTCCAAAATAATGCTCCCACTTGTCAGGCTTTAACAAAACAAAGCCCCCATTATTGTAGAATGTCATTTCAGCAAAATAAAAATCATCTTTGTTTACAAAGAAATCAACCCGAACAAACCTGATGCCCGCAGAGAGTTCTTCCGCCATCTTAAACATCTCGTCAATTTTCTTAGGCATCTGAATATGCTCATCAACAAGTTCACCTGTTCTATCAATCACATCTATTCTATTTTTATTCTCATCGAACCAAGTCAAAAACTCATTGTCACTTATCCCTTTACCTGAGATAAAATAGAAAGCCTTAACCTTTCCATTAAAACACATTATCTTAAGGTCTGTGATATTTGAACCATCCTCACATGGTATATATTTCTCGATGATTATTCTCGGAGGGACCTCCTTGTAAGGATACTCACGACCTATATAATAGCTATTGATTCGAAGTCTATTGTTATAAAACTTTTTCAGTTCTGCGAGATTAATCTCATTTTTGTCTTTTATTATCTTAACACTGGCTGAATCATGAGTGCATTTCATGACAAAGCTATCAGGCAATTTATCAAAATCTATTTCTTCAAAACTATTAAATATTCCAAGGCATGGAATAACATATTGAGCACCATACTTTGAAGCAATATACCCCTTCATATAAGCTTTATCCGTATAGTTAGTATACTCCGGATGCATGTCATGCAGTTTTAACCAATTCAGCTTCTCCGCAAATAATACCGGATTATCGAGATGAAGTTTTTGTCCTGTCTTAATCCTGTATACAAGCTTCAAATAAGGCACTGTAGGTATAAAACGCAACTTACTTATCAGGTGCAGTCTTTTTTCTCTATTTCTAAATATTTTCTTGTAATCAATTGCATCAAGATGTCTGTCCGGCATTACAGATTCTCCCTATACCACTCAATCGCCTCATTCAAGCCTCTTGCAAAGTCATACTCGGGATTGTAATCAAGTAACTTTTTTGCCTTGGTGATATCGGCATTACTATGCTTGATGTCGCCGGGTCTGTCGGGACCGAATATTGGATCAATGTCCTTGCCGAGTGCCTGTGTGAGTGTATGATATATATCAATCAGGTATTCTCTTCCGCCGTAAGCTATATTGAAAGTTTCTCCTGATGCTTCGTCGGAAGCAAGACATGCTTTGAGATTTGCTTCTATAACATTCTCTATGTATGTAAAGTCTCTGCTCTGCTTACCATCGCCGTTGATAGTAGGGCGCTCGTCAGCCAGTAACTGCTTGATAAACTTCGGTATTACCGCTGCATATGCACCATTTGGATCCTGACGTCTGCCGAATACATTAAAGTACCGCAGTCCTACAGTCTTAAGGCCATAGTGCCTTGTATACTGCCTTGCCCACTCTTCATCCGCACGCTTCGTGAGTGCATAAGGTGAGAGCAGGTTGCCTTCTATGCCCTCGGTCTTGGGCAGATTTGGTTCATCACCATATACGGAAGAACTGGATGCATATACAAAAGTCTTCACATGGCACTGCCTGGCTGCTTCAAGCATATTCACAGTGCCCTGGATATTGTTCGCACAGTAAAAAAGCGGCATCTCAATAGATCTCGGTACGCTACCCCAGGCAGCTTCATGCATAACATAATCAACTCCGTCACAAGCTTTCATGCAGGTATCAAAATCTTTAACATCACCCTTGATGAATTCATAATTCGGGTTATCCAAGAAAAGATTTATATTCTCTTGTTTACCTGTAGACAGATCATCCAGACAGCGTACCTTATAACCAAGCTTCAGCACAGCTTCACACAGGTTAGAGCCTATAAAACCCGCTCCACCTGTTACAAGAAATACACTATCCTTCGGAAAGCTAATATCAGAATATCCCATCACAATCTCCAGTATCTATATCCAAGACTCTTTAACTCGTCCTTATCTCTTACGCCCTTCACATCCACGATGACTTTCCTCTCGTTCGGTTCATCCTTGAACATGGCAGCTATATCATCCGTTGACAGAGCTTTGAACTCCTTATGAGCTACGGCGATGATCAGACAATCCAGGTCTTTAAATTCATCAAGTCCTACCAGGTCAACTCCATAGAATTTTTTCGCATCAGGAACATCCGCAACAGGATCACATACGATGGGATTGATGCCATACTCTCTAAGCTCCTTCAGGATGTCATTCACCTTACTGTTGCGTGTATCAGGACAATCTTCCTTGAATGTGATACCAAGGCAGCCTACACGCGCGCTCTTGACAGGCTTATCTGCCGCAAGCAGCTGCTTAACGGTCTGCTCTGCAACATACTTGCCCATACCATCATTGATGCGACGACCGGACAGGATAACCTGACTGTGATAGCCAAATTGCTCAGCTCTGTAGGTCAGATAGTAAGGATCAATACCTATGCAATGTCCACCTACAAGACCAGGTCTGAAGGGAAGAAAGTTCCACTTCGTGCCCGCTGCCTCAAGGACTTCAAGAGTGTCTATACCCATCTTATTGAAGATAATAGAGAGCTCGTTCATGAATGCAATATTGATATCACGCTGACTGTTCTCAATAACCTTTGCAGCTTCAGCGACCTTGATGCAGGAAGCCTTGTGAACTCCTGCTTCAACTACTAATGAATATACTGCTGCTATCTCTTCCAGAGACTCTGTATCCATTCCGGATACAATCTTCTTGATAGTAGTAAGTCTATGGACTTTATCACCGGGATTGATACGCTCAGGGCTATAACCGACCTTAAAATCCACACCGCACTTTAATCCTGATTCCTTCTCCAATATAGGAACACAGATTTCTTCCGTAACTCCGGGATATACTGTTGACTCATAAACTACTATGCTGCCGGGTGTAAGATTGCGTCCGACAATCTCGCTTGAACCAATCACAGGTGATAGGTCCGGTGTTGTATCGTCATTCACAGGAGTGGGAACTGCAACTATGATGAACTTTGCTTCTCGTAGTTTTGTCTCATCTGATGTCCACTCAACAGAAGATGCCTTAATCGCCTCATCGCCCACTTCAAGAGTCGGATCCGTGCCGTTTTTATATGCTTCTATCTTCGCCTTATTGATATCAAAACCGATGACATCAACATGCTTTGCAAATTCAACCGCAATCGGCATACCGACATAACCGAGACCAACCAGGGCAAGCTTTTCTTTTTTCTCAACTAATTTCTCACAGATAGACATTACTGCTTTAACCTTCTTTGCACTTAAATATCACAATGCATTGTTATCAATAGCTTTTATTTGTTTTATCAGCTTTTCTGCGACGATACTCCTGTCATATTCGTATTCCATCTTGCGCCGTCCCGCAAGTCCCATCTGAATCCGTTCATCCGCCGACAATTTCAGGAATCTCTCTATAGCTTCAACAAGTGATTCTGTTGAGCCGGCATCAAAAAGTAATCCTGACCGTCCATCTTCTATCGCCTCTTTGCACCCGCATATGTTACTTGCTAAAACCGGTCTTCCTGTTGCCGCAGCTTCAAGTATAACATTAGCCATACCCTCATGATACGAAGGATGAATCAGGCAAGAGCACTCTGCAATCTTCTGATGAACTTCCGTCTGCGACAATGAGCCATGATAGGTAATAATCCCACGTTCTGTCAGAAAATCAAGTCTCTCGCGAAGGTCATCGTCCTCATACCATCCCACAACATGAAATTCTGTATTCGGATACTTTTCTTTTATCTTCTCAGCCGCATCAAAATACTCTGCATATCCTTTATCGTGTCTCGCACGTGATACTATGATAAACTTTACTATGTCATCATTCTTCATCGGAGCAAGAGCAAACTTATCAAGGTTCACACCTGATCCGGGAAGAAAATCAACATTCGTCTTCTTATTGATTACACCCTCTTTTAAAAATCTTTCATAGTTGTCAGTATTCTGGAAGAACACACAACTCGATTTTTTAAATGCGAGCTTCATCATTTTCATCATCAATAACGACAATGCTGATTTTTTCTGCAGGATTGTTCCAATACCAGTAATGTTATTAATGTAAGGTGTCTTTGTCAGCCTGCAGGCATAACTGCCATACACGTTTGGCTTAATCGTATATGTCACTACAACATCCGGCTTATACCGTCCGATAATCGCCCTGCACTGCTTCATCATCGCAAAATCCTTAAATGGATTCTTACCATGCCTTGCAACATCAAGATTAACTAATTCGCATCCGGTTTCTCTGATGATATCTGCTTGCTCACAGACCGGCAATGCACCAATCACATGGTATCCGGCCTTTATTAAGCTTTCAATAATCTCCAAACGAAAATGGACTATCGTCGTCCATTCGTTGGCTATAATCAGTATTTTTTTCATTTCAAAACACTAGTGATCATATCTATTATTCTATAATCAACTTGCTCATCAAATTTCCTTGCGAACATGTATGGGGATTGAATTAACTCATCAAAGTCTTCGCTTCTGTATGTATATGGCTTACCGCGTTTCCAGTCTATCATCCTCATCGTAGCCTTCTCATGATTCTCATGAGAATAAATCTTTTCTGCAAAACCAGAGTTGTATGCAAGTGTTGGTACGAAAAACTCATCTGGGGCTTTGGCATTCTTAAATACGTTATAAACCTCCGGTTCTTTCTCTATCACATATCTTGCCATATCATCCGTGATTGACCACCAAGTCCATCCATCAGCATACTTCCAATTGTTCGTGTTATGCTTTTTCTGATAGTTATATCCTACCGCTAGTTGAAGTCTTGCAAAAGCTTCACTGATACATCGTAGAATCTTCGACTGTCTGTACCTTATAAGCTTTAGCAGTGGGTAAACTGCTTGCGTATATCTCCTGTGGTATGGCAACTCCGCTGATGATATATCCACAAACTCACAATCATATGAATCAAAAAACTCATGTATCTGATTTTGTGTTTTAATAGGCAAATCCATGCCGGACATCAAATGATAATACTTGTATGGCCCACACTCTTTTGCTGCTCTTAAAAGGCAATATGTTGCTTGAACCTGCGAATATCCCCCCCCATAATACAGGAATGCGCTCTATTATTGTTAAGTGTGACTTTTTGCATATGTTATCAAACTCATCGACAGGAAACATCTTGGCATTCTTGTCTATATGAACATAGATATCATTTCTCTCATCGTCCAAAAGACCTATAAGCTTTTTGAGCTGATTGGGCCTGCTATGCGCCATAATCAGATACGCATGTTTATTCATCAAAGAGCCTCAATTATTCTCGCTGCAATTGTCTCTGCGTCTATCCCGTATTGCTGTCTCAGATACTTCTGAGAGCCGACCTTTTCTGCATATACATCGCCCAGACCGATCATCAACTGGATCGCTTTTTTATCTCTGACAGAGCAGAGCACTTCTGATACTGCGCTTCCGAAACCGCCTACGATATTGTGTTCTTCTACGGTGACTATGAGGTCAAAGTTTTGTGCGCATTCTGCGATTACTTCACGGTCTATTGGCTTCACTGTAGGGAATGTGTAAACTGCAGGATGAATGTTCTTCTCAGCCAGCAGGTCGCAGGTTTTGTTCACTTCGTCATAGATTGCTCCTGTTGAGAAGATTGCCACCCTTTCACCATCGCGGACCTTGATTGCCTTGCCTATACGGAAGTTATCTATCTTATCGTGTATACGCATCTCCCCGCCTCTTCCGAGTCTGAGATAAGCCGTTCCTTCATATTCAACGAGCGCCCTCGTGCATGCTTCTGCTTCCACAGAATCGGCAGGTGCCATGACAACTACTCCGGGCAGTGCACGCATGATGGCGAGATCCTCTGTTGCCTGGTGACTCATACCGAGACTGCCGTATACAAAGCCACCGCCGATGCAGACAATCTTCACATTTGCATTGTGATAAGCGCAGTCATTTCTAATCTGCTCAAGACATCTGAATGTAGGGAAATTACCTATCGAATAAGCGAATACGTTCTTTCCGCTCAGTGCCATGCCTGTCACCATGGCGGTCATGTTCTGCTCAGCAATACCGGCATTGGTGAACTGATCCGGGCACTGCTCCCAGAAGGGCTTAAGCACTCCAAATCCCAAATCTCCCGTAACGAGTTCGATATTCTTATTCTCTTTTGCAAGCTCTATAAGCGTTCTTACAAATGTATCTCTCATACCTTATGAACCTCTTCGTCACTTCCTGACTGCGCAGTAACACGTCTCATCTTCTCAGGATAGGACGGCGACCATGTACACGAATAAGTGTGGTCATTGCGGATATCATCATGTTCTTCAGGCAGTACCGGATTCTCTATCCCTCCGGGTGTATACGGATCCTCTATCCCTTCCGGCTTTGCTGCATACAGCTCATTAACTGCACAGTCATATTCCCAACCGTCGTGAGGGAAGCGATAGTGCCACAGGATATCATTCTGCATGAATGATACACCCTTTCCCTTAACCGTATCAGCTATGATCACAGTAGGCTTATGTGCGCTATCCGACATAAGCTTATCAGCCTTCTTAAAGGCATCTTTAAGCTCATCATGGTTATGACCGTCTATCTCAATTACATTCCAACCGAAGGAAGCCCATTTTGATGCAAGATCCTCTAATTCCAATGTGTTCTCATTAAAGTCAAGACTCTGCATACGATTGTGGTCAATAACAGCTATGAGATTGTTCAATCTGAAATGGTTCGCAAATAAGGCTGATTCCCAAACCGAACCCTCATCACATTCGCCATCTCCGAGGACAGCATATGTACGGTATGTCTTACCATCCTTCTTGGCAGCATAGGCCATACCCGCTGCAGCGGACAGACCATGTCCCAATGAACCTGTTGAAAAATCAACACCAGGCACATGATGAGACACATGTCCTGACAATCTGCTTCCGTCGGCATAGTGCGTCATCAATTCTGTAACGTCAAAGAAGCCCTCTTCTGCAAGGGCTGCATAGAGGGCGGCTCCGGCATGGCCTTTACTTAGTACAAACCGGTCCCTCTCCTCCCAAACCGGATTTTGGGAATCATACCTAAGAACATCTGTATAGAGCACCGCCATAATATCCGCCACGGACAGTATAGAGGCTATATGCGCACCACCTGATATGTGCGTCATCTCTATGCCATGTCTTCTGATCTTCCACGCAAGCTGCTTGCTGTTCACCATGCTTCTCCCAATAATACCGATATTACTTATAAGCACCGGATATGGCATCTAAAGCGCTTATTTCTTCTTCAGAAAGACGCCAATCCATTACTTCTGCATTAGATAAAATCTGCTTTGAATCCTTAACTCCGGCTAAAGCCACTGATTCCGGTACATAGTCCAGGATAAATCGCAGAGCACATGCTGCTATTGACACTTGATGCTGCGCCGCTACATCTTTCAAGCATTCAACTATCTCCAAATTGTGAATCAACTTTTCACCATGGAAATTCACATATGCCTCTCTGCTTCTGCGATCATCGGGAGCAAAATTGCATCCTTCACGATACTTACCTGTCAGTATTCCCTGGCCGAGACTTCCCCATGTCATAGGAGTAATGTCAAGCTTCGCAGTAGCAGTCCTTAATGCAGTCTCATTTTTTCTGCAAGCCAAAGAGAATTCATCCTGTATATTGACAAACTCATTCTTGTAATCTATAAGTTCAGCGATATCTTCCATTTTGATATTTGACAGGCCAAAGTAACGTATCTTTCCTTCATCCTTAAGTCTGAGCAAGGTATCAACAACATCTCCGATAGGTGTAACTCCGTCTCTATAATGGATTGTGTATATATCCACCCATGTTGTATTCAGGCGCTTAAGAGTTTGTTCGAGTGCCGTCCGTATATAGTCCGGTGAATTATCATATACAGTAGGACCATTTCCGACTTTCACGCCGAATTTTGACTCGATGATAACACCGTTTCTATGCCCTTCAAGTCCTTTGGCAAGCGTCAGTTCCGATTGCCCAAGCCCGTATGTATCAGCAGTATCAAAGAAATTGATACCGCAATCTATGGCAGTATGTATAGCCTTGATGAAATCCTTCTGCTCGGTGTGACCCCAACCATAGCCACCCATAGGGCAGCCCCCCATACAAAGCCTTGAGACCTTCAGGTCTGAATGTTTCAGCGTTATGTATTCCATGATAAACCTTAATTTCCTTTTTATTCGGTAATATCAAATATTTTCTTGATTACTCTGTGTACTGTTTTGAAAAACAATTTAATATCGACAGAAAGTGATACTTCTTTTGCGTATTTTATTCTTAGCTCATTCTTCCTGTGTAGCACAAATTTTTCGTAGTTTTCATCGGCATCAGTACTGCCTACAATCTCATCCAGATTAATGAACTCAACTGAACTGTAATCAGTAATGCCGGGCCTGACTTCGAGGATGATCTTTTCCTCTTCTGTATACTTGCCTGTATACTGCAGTAATTCCGGACGCGGTCCGATAAAGCTCATATTACCGACAATAATATTGAATAACTGCGGTATCTCATCCAGTTTTGTCCTCCGCAAGACATTGCCCGCTTTGGTGATGCGGGGATCATGCAGTGCAGTAGTGCTTCCGCCGATCTTATCTGCATCCTTCACCATGGTCCTGAACTTAATGATTCTGAACGGCTGTCCATGATATCCCCCGCGCTGCGGCCTGTAAAAGACAGGTGTGCCGTCTTCGATTAAGATAACTGCAGCAATAATCAGGTATGCAGGAATCAGTATTATTGCAAAAATCACTGCAGATAATAAATCGAACAACCGCTTTATGAATCTGTTATATATGCCTTTGTAGCCGGTATTTTGAGGCATCTTTAATTCACTTCTAAGTTGACTTTCTTAATAATTAATTCTTTGTTTCCGCAGCCAATGCAGCCATTGCCGTTCATCAGGCGCTCGTAAGTGCTCTTAATATTGCACCCTTGTGTTCTGATACTCATCTCACACTTAGTGCACTTAATCTCGTACAGAACACCTTCTTGCTCGATACTGTCAAGGTCCGTAATTGCATCCCCAACCGCCTGATACGGATAGTCCTCTTTTAGGTATGCAGGCGTTGGTTTAACTGCGGTTTCTTCAACCTCTATTTTGCTCTGCTCTCTATTTCTGTTGTTCGTCATATGGGCATTCCTCATTTTTGTCCGTCAAATACTGCATATCTTGCTTGTTACTTTTTCAAGCATACTATCCACATTATTTCCGATCTTTATCAAAAATCTGTCGATATGGAGCACATCAAAAATAAGCAATCTTAATTTTTCAATTATCAATCCTGCTATAAGGATAAAAAATGAATAGGCAATGACTTCGACAACAAGCAGCAATACCTGGGCATTGGCAATCCAGGTGAATCCGTCTTTCATAAAAACTTCGCGGATAATAGGTTGCTCATGAATCAAAAAAACTCCAAATGCTGCCGGAGCAAAAGTAATTACTCCTCTTTTACCTAAATTCGACACCTTCATTTTTGAAAAAATCACAATGTATGACATAGCAATAATCAATACCGTTGGACTCGTATAAGTCATAAATAGTGCGGTCTGAAAGATGCCGGTGAATATATCTTTAAACAACCATGATATCAGCACGCATATGACGATAATAAGAATTGCATTCCTTGTACTTATTCTCTCGGAAATATTTGTACGTTTCATCCAAGCACCGATGATATACAAAGCAGTCAGCCATATTACAGAATATCCATAATTCAGTACAAATGGGTCTGCCTCCGACAATCTGCCTGCAAATATCATATACGCCGAAAACAATACTGCCAATAAAGCAACAAATCTTGTCAGCTCTTTATTATCTAATGAGCGAATCAACCTGTTTATCCATGGCATTAAAAGCATAAGTGCTGCATAACAAGAAGCATACCAATACTGACTTGTTGCTATCGGAAAAGCTGACCGAATCAGCGCTTTTATGCCAATAGCTTCCGGTGATACAATAAATACAATAAGGGTTATTATAAAGCTGTAAAAGAATACCTGAGTCCAAAATGATATGAACTTTGCCGACTTGAACGCTTTGGGCTTATCAGTATAACCGACATACCCGCTAATCAATGCAAATACATCAACGGCACAATATACTATAGCGGTTAATAGCCACGTTATATGTTGGTTAACACCTACTGCCACATCTCGTATCCCGCCATGTCCTATCACATGTATTACTACAACAAAAAACATGGAAACAATTCTTAATGCATCTATCCCATAATTTCTATCTGAATTGTTGGCGTTAATCTCCGTTTTCTGCAATTTTTTCACTTCTTTGCTCTTTACTTTACTAAAATATCTTCCGCCGAAATATCAGCTTTTTCGATTTCTTCAGCTATCTTCTCGCTCTGGGAATACCTGCCGTATTTTCCGTACTTATCATACTTTCCGTAGCGGCTGTAGCGGTCATATCGGCTATAGCGCCCGTAACTGCTGTAATGGCTGTACTTCTTATACTTGCCGTATTTGCCATATCCATTATTCTCATACATGCTATTTACCGCATTTACCATGACGAAGCCGAGGATAGTGGTGTTGGACTGTTCCAGGCGGCGGATGGCTGCTGCAAGCCCTGCTTTACTGGTCTCTCCTTCATTTACTACCAATATAACTCCATCCAGCATACGACCTGCGATAATGGTGTCAGAGAGCTCATTTACCGGAGGCAGATCCATAACGATATAACTATAGTGACTGTTCAATATAGAAAATGCATTCTGCGCTGCATCAGATGCAAGTATCTCGGCAGGATTGCTCGGGCGGTTGCCGCTTGTGATAATATCAAGGTCTTTTGTATCTTTTGTTCTTTGAATGACATCTTCGATAGTATGCTGGCCACGTATGAGCTCTGTAAAACCGGGTGTACGGTTGATAGAAAGACGCTTGGCTGCTGTAGGGATACGCAGATCACCTTCAAGCAGCAATGCCTTATCAAGCAGAGCAAATGTATAAGCCGTGTTGATAGAACACAGGCTCTTACCCTCGTTGTTATTAGGGCTCGTTATACCTATGGCCTTGCCACCCGTAGCAGTACCTAAAGCAGTAGTAATGCCCGTACGCAGCATCTTGTAGCCTTCTGAAGCTCCGAAATTCATCTTGTCACAGATAAAAGGACGCTCTTCCAGATAATACTCGGCAGGAACCTTGCTATGCGCTGATTTCTTTTTCTTCTCAGAGCGCTTTTTACTGTCAGTCTCAAACAGATCCGGGATGATAGCCAGAATCGGGATGTTGTAATTATTCTGGAGATATTCAGAATCCATAATCTTATCATTGAACATCTCTAACAGCACAAAAATAAGTGCTGTAATAACAGCTCCGGCAAGAGCACAAAGCAGAGTAATCTTAAAAGTATTCGGCATAGTGGCAAGCGGAAGCTCAGCCTCTTGCATAACTCTCGTATCGGAACCTGCGATGATGCTCTTGGCAACATCGGGAATGGCGTTAATCATACCATTGGCAAGCAGCATTGCATCCACTGCATTATCCGCAGTAACACTGATTTTAAGAACGCCTGTCTGTTCAACAGAATCAACAGAAACCATACCGGCAAGCTTATCATAAGAATAATCCGTACCTGCAGCCTCCTGAGCGGCGCCGAGAACCGAATTCATCTTAGCTATGACAGTATAGGTATCCGCCAGCATCTTGGAAGCTGTAAGCTCAGATGTAGTGCTGTAGCTCTGATTTGCTATGGTATTCGTATTGTTATTGACATAGATATATGAGGATGCGGTGTACTTCGGTTGCAGCACATGTTTAGAAAAAACGAATCCTGATATCCCGAAGATAACCGTTACTATAAGAATAATCGGAAGATAATGCGCAATTATTCCCAGCACATCCATCAGATCAAATAATTCTGAATCTTTTTTCTTCTGTGTCATATTTATTACTCCTTCTGAGCAGTATACGTCGGAACCATCTCCTTAAGCACACCGCGTATAGCCTCGTCATCATAATTCTCACAAGCCTCGGCAAGGTCAGCAAGACCTGCAAGGACGGCATTATTATCAACGGGTTCTTCTTTTTCGACATATATGAGATCATTGTCGGTCTTAGTGCAATTACCATCTGCAACCAGAAGCTCCTCAAAGAGCTTCTCGCCCGGACGCAGACCGGTCTCAATAATCTCAATATCACGATAAGGCACAAGACCTGACAGGCGGACCATATTTTCCGCAAGCGTCATAATGTGCACTGGCTCACCCATATCAAGTACAAAAAGCTCACCGTTCTTCGCAATCGCGCCGGAAGTAAGAACCAGCTTGCTCGCCTCGGGAATAGTCATGAAATAACGAATGATATTCTTATCGGTAATGGTAATCGGACCACCCGCCGCAATCTGACGCTTAAAAAGCGGAACAACCGAACCTGCGGAACCAAGCACGTTGCCAAAACGTGTAGCCGAGAAAATAGTCTTAGTGCGCGACAGCCTGATGCCGCGGCTCTTCGCATAAGCCTTGGTATTGTCTGCGGCATTATGAGCAATCAGCTCGCACACACGCTTAGACGCACCCATAACATTAGTCGGGTTAACCGCCTTATCGGTAGAAACCATGATGAAATGCTGCGCGCCATATTTAAGGCAGCAATCAATAGTATTCTGAGTACCGAAAACATTATTCTTAATACACTCAGTAGAATTATGCTCCATAAGCGGCACATGCTTATGCGCGGCCGCATGGATAACAACCTCGGGATGATACTTCGCAAAAAGTCTGTCCATAGCACCCGCATCACACATGTTGCAGATCTCAACAGCCAGCTTAAGCTTCTTGCCGTACTGGATACGAAGCTCCTGCTGAAGATCGTAGGCAGTATTTTCGGCAATATCCATGATGATAAGAAGCGCCGGCTTCATCGAAGCAATCTGACGGCACATCTCACTGCCGATAGAACCGCCGCCACCGGTAACCAGAACCCTGCGGCCGAGGTAACAATCCTTCAGGATATCCTCATCCAGCTGAACCGGAGGACGCTGCAGAAGGTCTTCAATCGTGAATTCACGAATGCGCTTCTTACCGGACTGGTCATCCTCATATATCGGATAGTCATAAGAATTCATCTTAAGACCATAGTGTTTGTATTTATCAAAGAGCGCCATCTTGTCAACGCTCTCCATCTCAGGCAGGGCAAATATAATTTCACGAACGCCGAGCCTGCTGAAAGCATCATCTAGATTCTTAGCCTCGCCGAGAATAGGCAGGCCGTGAGCACTGCGTCCGATTTTTTCTTTATCAATATCTACGAAGCAAACCGGGCGGTACTGACTCATAGGGTTTTCAACGAGCTGACGCGCAAGCTCTGTACCGATATGGCCCGCGCCGATAACCGCAGCATTGATCTTAGCGGAAGGGTCGGAATCAATAGTCTCAGGCTTAACATCTACATTTGCGAATACATGAAGAAACAGGCGTGTCAGATCTGAAAAAGTCCCCTTACGCGATGCATATTTGTAAGCGTGGCTGTATAACATCCTGACGGTAATCGCAGTAATAAGATCCGCTGCACTGATAAAAGCCGCCAGGATAATCCTGATTGGAAGCTTAATCAATTTAACCGAAATGCAATACAAGATACAGCCGATGATATCCGCAAGGATAAGACGGATATAAGGGTCTATGCTGCCGTAGCGCCAGATCTGGTTGTAAACCTTAGCAAAGAATCTGCATATGAAAATTAGTGCGGCGCCGATTGCAGTACATAAGATAATATCATTAATATGCAGCGCAGCATTTTCCGAAGGGTGAAGAATGGGAAGAATATAGGCATTTACAATCCACAGCAGCAGATCATAAAGAACCAGAAGTCCTCTGATACGAGTGTTTTTCAAACCTGTTCCACCCCCCCCTATGAATTTTTTCAACTCTCTGTCAGTCTCTTTTTCGGTACTCACGATATACCTCTTTATCCTCTCTTAATACGCTCGATACGCTCAGCGCGTCTCTTGCGCTCTAAGTATTCTTTTCTCTTCTTACGGCGGCGAGCCTTAAGAATCTGGATAACAACCCAGTATCCGAAAACAAGCGCGATAAGAATAAGAACAATGTAAAGCAGCACTTTTAAAATCGTGCCAAATGTACTGCCGGATTTTTCTTCATCAGTAGTGCCGGGCTCTGTCTCGAGAGACTCGGTAGTCGCATCAGTCGGCGCCTTTGTTACATCTTCAGACGGATCTTCCGCTTCAGATGTCACATCCGTAGGTGCCTCGGTCACAGGCGGAATATCAGGAAGCGCACTCGCAAGCTTAACAGCGTCAATCTGCATCGGGCTTGAATAAAGCGCCGTCCCCGCTGCGTCAATCAGGTTGATATTTCCCATGGTGCCATGCGCTCCTGCCGAATATGAAAGGGAGAGACCTGCGTCCCCGTTCGGAACAAAGAAAGACATATCCGAAGGCGCAGTAACAGGGAGCGGAGATACTGTATTAATCCAGTATCCGAAGCCTGACGCAGCCTCGTTCATATCAAGAATCTCAAAATTAGAAAAACCGTAATCAAAGAGCTTCTTGGTATCAGTGTAGGTAACGCCGGTACCCTCGCCCTTCATGGTAACCGCAATCAGCTCAACACCGTCGCGGATGGCGTAGGTCACAAGCGTATTGTGGGCAAGAGACGTGTAACCGGTTTTACCAGCTATCGCACCGTTGTAGTAGTTGGAATTCTCAGGGTTGCACAGCTGATTATGCATCGAGCAGTCAAAGCCCTGACTCATATGCGGAGTAGACTCAATATGGTACTTGAGCGTCGAATCAATCTTAAGGAAAGTCGGGTTCGCGATGGCTGCGCGGAAGATAAGCGCCATATCGTGAGCCGTCGTAATGTGGTTCGGATTGTTCAGACCATGAGGATTTACGAAGTTGGAATTGGTGCAGCCAAGTGACTTCGCCTTTTCATTCATCATCGCCGCAAATCCTTCAATGCTTCCGGCAACATGCTCCGCGAGCGCATAGCCGCATTCATTTACGGAGCTGAGGAGCAGCGCGTAAAGGCAATCTCTGACAGAGAGCATCTCGCCCTCACAGAAGTAGCCGTTGAAGCCGCCCTCCTCAAGGTCGGTAACCGAAGCGTGTGAGAAAGTAACAATCTCATTAAGGTCACAGTTCTCGATAACGATAAGCGCTGTCAGAACCTTAGTGATGCTCGCAGGAAAGCGGTCCTCGTTCTCATTCTTGGCATAGAGAACCTGCCCCGTATTGCACTCGATAAGATACGCGCTGCGGCAACCGATGCTCGGAGCCTCCGGCCATTGCATCATCAGACGCATATCCTTAAGCGGAATCGTAGGATCAAAAGTGCCGGCATCCGCGGGAAGTGAATCATTCTCCGCGGGAATGGGCTGCGTCGGTGCCTGGTGCGCCATAGCCATGCTCGGAATAGCAAGCACTACGGCAAGCGCAATTAATATAATTTTGTAAAACTTAGTTCTCTTCAAAATCTGACCTATCCTGTAAATTGCCGAATGTTTATAACCTGTTAGTAACCTTTATGTTCACGTTGCAGTCGGAAGAATATGAATAATTCACCTCGAGGCGATAATCTATATCTATCATCAAGACCTCGTCTTCATCGGCTACATCCTCGCCCCACACATGCACGGTATTGCAATCATGTGTCTTGATATTAAGAGCAATGTCTCCGAAAGGCGTAACATAGTGCGTCTGCGTCTCTCGCTCCGGGTCAAATACCATGTCTGTTGACGTCTCGCCGCGCTTCCTGATACTGACTGTCTGCCCTGAAATTTTAATCAGGTTGTTAGCCTTGCTGCCGTCTTCCTGATACTCTTCGTAGTAAATGAATTCGTCGCCTGCGCGCTTGAAATATTCACCGGGCGCCACAAATTCTATATCGTCGCTATCTTCACCTTCTGCCATCAGCAGGCCTTTGATGCTGACTAATACTTCTTTTTTCATAACTGTCCGGCTTTAGTATTTTTCTATGTCTATTTTGGTTGCTTTGTATATATTGCACGGAAGGATTGATTCCGCAAATTTCGCTAATTTTTCCGCGCCGTCGCTGACGTAGAATTCATGAGCGGGCATACCCGCACCCGATACCTTGGTGGTAACACCTGCCTTGCAGACTATCTCCGTCTCTTCGCAAATGCCCGAAGGATCAGCCGCGATGTTGCTCTCCTGCAGCAGCTGCTTTAAGCTCTTTGCCGTCTCGCACGCGGGATTAACAAGCGTCACGCCGTCTCCCGCAACAGCCGCAATCTGTTCGCTTATGAGCGGATAATGCGTGCAGCCCATGATAAGTGTGTCGATATCCTCGGCAAGCACGTCCTTTAAGTATCTCTCTGCCACCTGACGCAGCAGGTCATCATTTGACATGCCCTCTTCCACAAGCGGAACAAACAGCGGGCAGGCTTTGCCGAATACCTGCGCATCCGGGCGTATGCCCTTTATCGTCTTCTCATACATCCCGCTCGCGATGGTGCCTTCTGTAGCGATTACACCGATGCGGCCACTTGTTGTAACGTCCGTAGCTGCTTTGGCGCCGGGCTTTAGTACGCCGATTATCGGGATGTCCGCTTCTTTTTCTATGGTCGGCAGTGCGTAGGCGCTTGCTGTATTGCAGGCAACGACGATGGCTTTTACGTCATGCGTCTTTAGGAAGCGAATGATCTGGCGCGCGTAGGCAAGCACTGTCTCGGGGGATTTTGAACCATAGGGAAGGCGGGCGGTATCGCCGAAATACACCAGCTTTTCCGCAGGGGTGTGGTGCATGATTTCGCGGACTACCGTAAGTCCGCCGACGCCGCTGTCAAATACGCCTATTGCTCTGTTATCCATTTATGTAATGTCCTTACTGAACCTGTTGTTGTATAGTTGCTGCGCTTGTATATCCGGCGCTTGCGCTTTTTGTGGGTTATTTGCGCGCTTATTTTGTGCTTATATTTGTGCGTTTATTTTACGCTTATTTGCTCGTGTTCTTTAGGTGCTTCTTGACCGCCGCAAATGTCTCATCGCTGATGTCGTGCTCAATCTTGCAGGCATCTTCCGCCGCGAGCTTCTCGGGCACGCCGAGTTCGATTAGTATCTGCGTCAGCACCTTGTGGCGCTCGTAGATCTTTTCTGCGGTCTCGCGTCCGTCTTTAGTGAGTGTGATGCCGCCGTCCTCTGCAACCGTGATATAACCTGCGCTTTTGAGGTTATTTACCGCGCGACTGACACTTGGCTTTGAGAAGCCCATGTATTCGCTCACGTCTATTGCGCGCACTGTATTTTTCGTCTGCGAGAGCACAAGAATTGTCTCCAGATACATCTCGCCTGATTCCATAAGTTGCATGCTTTTTCCTCAAAAGAGCATAGTAAACCATCATTGCACAGTATCGTACAATATATTAACATATTGGCGCCTAAAAGTAAAGAAATAGGCGCGTTATAGGCGGCACATTTAGCATAAGGCAAACACTGGAGCAGGGCCGTAGGCGAGTCGAGCCTAGCCGCCCGAGCGGAGAGTTCCCGTTTCGGTGGGAGTCGGAGCGAGTGGCGTAATAGGCGGCGAAGACGAGGTAGGCATCGTGACACGTTTGCCGTTGCAAATGTGCCGCGAATATGCAAGGCTGTGTGCGCGGAGGATGTGCAGACGCGAGCGCGAGTAGCGCAAATAAAAAACGCCCCTTGCACAAGGGGCGTAATTTAATGAAAAAGCAGCGGTTATACAGCACCGACGATCGCAACAAACCCGACAAAAATCGCAATGAAAGTAATAACGTTAATAACGTAAGCATTACTGCACACTTCCATCTCCTCCTTATCACCATGCTGCCCGACAAGCGCAATAAGAATCGCAGAACCAAAACCGGCAATAACCGTAAAGTACGCATAATCAAAATAGATATCCGGAGCAATAACATGGTCAAGAAGCAGGAACTTCAAAAGATAACCGAACCCGAAAGTCAAAAGCAGCCTGAGACCCGCATACAGGAAGCTCTCCTTGATACGACTCTTATCCTTAAAGTTAATCAGATAACCAATGATAATCATAGTCAGCGGAGTAGTGATACTCGCAACCTTGGAAATAGCAGACACAACACAATTACCGATAACATTAGCCTTCACCGCATCAGCCCATCCGGTAAGATTAAGAATAAGCGCAATAGCCACCATGATAAAAAGCGGAGAACGCAGATTCTTGAAGACAGTCTTAACATTGAGTTTTTCATCGGCGAGCCAGATCTTAGCACCCGTAACAAAAATGAGTGCGATGAAAAGCTCGTGACCAACTGTGATAGCCGCCATGTACTCCATGTGCTCAGCCCCGAAAGTAGCAGAGAACAGTGAGATACCTGCAAGCCCTACAGAAAACACGCCATTGAAGAATACAAAAAACTTCCTCTTAAGATGAAACACTTTGTAGATAATGTAGCTCGCTACGGTAATGATGGCGAGCAGCAAAAAGAAGCTGGCAGAAAGCACGATGTGATCGACTCTTATCTCCAGGTTCAAAATGGTATTGAAAATAACGCAGGGAACGATAACATTTGCGACAAAAGAAGTAAGCTTCTTGATGGTGGACTCTTCGAAATAGTTCATGCGGCGCAGCGCAAATCCGAAAGCAATAAGAAGCAGCAACGGTATAACGTTGATCAATAAATCATTCATGATTTTTCTCTCTCCTTAAGGAATGACATCAATGCATATTTTTACCGGCGGAAATGATTCGCACAATCACTGACGAAAGCATCGCATTTACCGCAAGCTCAATCAAGAAATTCACGCCGACAATTACGGCGATAAGATAAAGTCCGCCATCGGCATAGCCCGCCTCCGCAGCCCATCCGTTGATTGCGTCCATGAAAAACAGATGGCAACCTATGACAAAGGTTCCGGTATTTACCACGGGGCAAATGATTGCCGCTCCTATAGCGCCTGTCCAGGTATTTACGCGGGCGAGAAGCTTATAGATAACGGCTGATAAAAGTCCTGCAAGAAAGCCCTTGGCAAGAACGGTTACGACCGTGCCGATCGGATTAATTGCAAGGAACAAAGAAGAATCCGTTGCGAGCACTACTGCTCCGAATACGAATCCAAGCCACGCGCCTGCACCTATACCGTAGATAGCCGCGCCTACAACAATCGGCACGAGGCAGAGCGTGATGTTGAAAATTCCGGTCGGGCGTATGATTATCGCCAGTAGTTGAAGCACAATGACAACAGCTGTAAGCAGCCCGGTGCCGGCCAGTCTTTTAGTTTTAATATGCATGATTTCCTCCGTTATAGTTCCCTCGCGGGATACCGTACGTACTGAAATATTTTATCTCATCCGGCTAAACGGATAAGCACAATGTAGTATACAACATTTACGCGTCAAACTCAAATATTGCCGCGCCGAAAGCGGCAAGCGGATAGGCAATGCTCCACTCGCGCCCGTCGCATTCAGAGTGCTCGGCAGTGAGGACGAGTTTTTTCACGCCGCGTCCGTATGCGCCGCGCTTTTCATCAAGCAGCAGTGTGTATGATCCGGGGCCCGGCACGCCGACACGATACTCAGGGCGCGCCACCGGTGTGAAATTCGTTACGAAAAGCAGGCTCTTCTTGCCGGTTTCCGAAAAACGCACGAAGCTGAATATACTGCGGCTTGCGTCGTCTGCGTTGATCCATTCAAATGCCGGGAAGCCCCATTCGCGGGTGTAGAGCGCAGGGTGCGTGTTGTAAATCTTCAGAAGATCTGCGAAGTATTTCTGCACACCGGCATGGCGGGGATCCGCGAGAAGCGGCCAGTCCAGCTCGCGCTCTTCGGACCATTCGCGCCTCTGCCCGAAATCCTGTCCCATAAAGAGAAGCTTCTTGCCGGGGTGTCCGACAAAGAATGTATATGCCGTGCGGAGCGAGGCGAATTTTGCTTCGTCATCGCCCGGGAATTTTTCGATGATTGATTTTTTCAGATGCACCACTTCATCGTGCGAGAGTACCAGGATGAAATTCTCGCTGCCGATATATGTGATGCCAAATGTCATCTTGTTGTGGTTGCCTTTTCTGAAATACGGATCGCAACTGCAGTACTCAAGGAAATCGTGCATCCAGCCCATGTTCCATTTGAATGTAAAACCAAGCCCGCCGTCCTCCGGCCATTTCGTAATGCCGGCAAATGCGGTGCTCTCTTCCGCTATCGTAATCACGCCGGGACACTCTTTTCGCATAATGCTGTTGAAATGCTTTAAGAATTCTATAGCTTCGAGGTTTTCATTTCCCCCGAATTTGTTCGGCGTCCATTCGCCCTCTTTCTTGCCGTAATCAAGGTACAGCATTGATGCGACCGCGTCCACACGCAGGCCGTCGATGTGGTACTCGCGCGCCCAGAAAAGCGCATTTGCTATGAGGAAATTGGTGACCTCGGGGCTGCTGTAATCAAATATGTGTGTGCCCCAGTCAGGGTGTTCCATCTTCTTGGGGTCTTTGTATTCGTAGGTCGCGCCGCCGTCCCATTTGTAAAGGCCGTGCAGGTCTTTGGGGAAATGCGCCGGCACCCAGTCGAGGATAACGCCCAGTCCCGCTGTGTGACATGCGTCCACAAATTCCATGAATTCGCGGGGCGTGCCGTAGCGCGAGGTCGGCGCGTAATACCCTGTCACCTGGTATCCCCATGAGCCGTCATACGGATACTCGGCGATGCCTATCAGCTCGATGTGGGTGTATCCCATCTCGCACGCGTATGGAATCAGGCGCTCTGCGAGCTGCTTATATGTATAAAAGTCTCCGTTCGGGTGTCGCATGAAGCTGCCCGGATGGACCTCGTATATCGCAAGCTTTTCCGCGTAGGCGGTCTTGCCTGCGCGAGCCTCTAGCCACGTCTCGTCCTTCCAGCGGTATCCGCTTAACTTGCAAATGCGTGATGCCGTGCCGGGGCGGAGTTCTGCGGCCGTAGCGTAAGGGTCGGCTTTGTCGGTATATTTGCCCCGGGCGCTCTGTACATGGAATTTATACAGTTCCCCTACCTTCGCGCCGGGGATAAAGATTTCGTATATGTCGTCAGTGCCGGGTGCGAGTGTCATCATCGCATCGTCGGGGTTCCATGAGTTGAAGTCGCCGATGACGCTGACGGTTTTGGCGTGCGGTGCCCAGCACGCAAAATACACTCCGCGCACGCCTTTTACTGTCATTTCGTGTGCGCCGAGTTTTTTGTATATTTCGTAATGTGTTCCGTGTCCGAAGAGGTATCGGTCATACTCCGAAAAGAACCCTGCCGGACGCTTTTCTTGCCTCGCCATACTGCCATTATACCGCCAGGACAAATGTGTTGCAAATATAATATTCCCGCACCGCCTCCTGCGCTTTTGCAAACGCTCGCGTCTGCGCATCTTCCTCGCACGCTTAAAGAGGCGCAGCTCGGCGTACCAATTTGTCGCCGGCTTCGCGGCTCGCATTCCACTTTTGTCGGACGCCGTAGGCGCCTCGGAAGTACCCGCCGGGCGCCTCTTACGGTGCGCATCAGTGCGCAGCGCGCTCGCTACCTAGTTATTTGGCTCATGCTAGGCGGCACATTTTGCATAAGGCAAACATTGGAGCAGGGCCGTTGGCGAGTCGAGCCTAGCCGCCCGAGCGGAGAGCTCCCGTTTCGGTGGGAGTCGGAGCGAGTGGCATTATAGGCGGCGAAGACGAGGTAGGCATCGTGACACGTTTGCCGTTGCTAATGTGCCGCGAATATAAGATGCGCAGACGCGAGCATTTCCGAGCGCAGGAGGCAGAGCGGTAATACAAATCTGCCGCAAATCAGTAAATTTTTCTTGACTTTACGAACACGTTTTGGTATATTATTTGGGCGCGTCTTTTGCGCAGGTTTTTTCGTGCGCAAAAACACGTAATAAAAATAAGGAGGAAAAAGCATGCCTACATTTAACCAGTTAGTACGTAAGGGCAGACAGACATCTGAGAAGAAGTCCACAGCTCCCGCACTCCAGAAGGGCTACAATTCACTTCACAAGAAGGCAACTGACGAGTCCGCTCCTCAGAAGCGTGGCGTCTGCACAGCAGTAAAGACCACCACACCTAAGAAGCCTAACTCAGCTCTTCGTAAGATTGCCAGAGTACGTCTCTCCAATGGTATCGAGGTAACAAGCTATATTCCCGGTGAAGGACACAACCTTCAGGAGCATAGCGTAGTACTCGTACGCGGCGGCAGAGTAAAGGATCTTCCCGGTACCCGTTATCATATCGTGCGCGGCACTCTTGATACGGCCGGTGTAGCCAATCGTAAACAGGCTCGTTCTAAGTATGGTGCTAAGAGACCCAAGAAGTAATCTTAGCGAGTCGCATGTCGAAAGACATGCAAGGTAACGCACTATCTAACTGTTATATGCCAAAAGGCAGCTTTTCTATAATAGAAGGGCATGGCCGATGGCTCGAACACTTTAGACATAGGTGAGTACCGATGAATTAAATGCCCGAAAGGGTAAATATTTAAGGAGGGAAGAAACGTGCCTAGAAAAGGACATACCCAAAAAAGAGAAGTACTTGCTGATCCTATCTACAATAACGTTGTTGTAACAAAGCTTATCAACAACATTATGCTGGACGGCAAGAAAGGGGTTGCACAGAAGATCGTATACGGTGCATTTGCCCAGGTAGAAGAGAAGGCAGGCAAGCCTGCTCTTGAGGTATTTGATGAAGCAATGAACAATATCATGCCTCAGCTGGAAGTAAAAGCAAAGCGTATCGGTGGTGCAACTTATCAGGTTCCTATCGAAGTTAAGCCCGCAAGACGCCAGGCTCTGGCGCTCCGCTGGCTCACAATGTTCTCACGCAAGCGCGGTGAGAAGACAATGATTGATCGTCTTGCAGCAGAAATCCTTGATGCATCTAACAATACAGGTGCAGCAGTAAAGAGGAAGGAAGATATGCATAAGATGGCTGATGCAAACAAGGCGTTCTCCCATTTCAGATTTTAATTAGGAGGCATTCTTGTGGCAGGAAGAGAGTATCCACTAGAGAGAACACGTAATATAGGTATTATGGCTCATATTGACGCCGGCAAAACTACACTGTCAGAGCGTATCCTGTATTACACCGGAATCAATTACAAGATTGGTAATACCCACGAAGGTACTGCTACCATGGACTGGATGGAACAGGAGCAGGAGCGTGGTATTACTATTACATCTGCAGCAACAACATGTCACTGGACACTTCAGAAAGACTGCAAACCGGCACCCGGTGCCCTGGAGCATCGTATCAATATCATTGATACCCCCGGTCACGTAGACTTTACCGTAGAAGTTGAGCGTTCACTGCGCGTGCTTGACGGCGCTGTCGGCGTATTTTGCGCCAAGGGCGGTGTTGAGCCCCAGTCAGAGAACGTATGGCGTCAGGCTGATACCTATAATGTTCCCCGTATGGCATTCATCAACAAGATGGATATCATGGGAGCTAATTTCTACGGAGCTGTTGACCAGATTCGTGACCGTCTGAAGAAGAACCCCATCTGCGTAGAGCTTCCCATCGGAAAGGAAGATGCATTCAAGGGAATCATCGATCTTTTTGAGATGAAAGCATACATCTACAATGATGACAAGGGCGAGGATATCACTATCTGTGATGTTCCCGATGACATGAAGGATCAGGCAGAAGAATACCGTACCAAGATGATTGAGCAGATTTGCGAACTCGATGATGATCTTATGATGACCTATCTCGAGGGTGAGGAGCCCACTAATGAGCAGCTTAAAGCAGCTCTTCGTAAGGGCACTTGCGAGTGCACTGCCATTCCGGTATGCTGTGGTTCAGCTTACCGCAACAGAGGTGTTCAGAAGCTTCTTGATGCAGTTATCGAATACATGCCCGCACCTACAGACATTCCCGCTATTAAGGGCGTAGACCTTAACGGAAATGAAATTGAGCGTCACAGCTCTGATGAAGAGCCTTTCAGTGCGCTGGCATTTAAGATTATGACAGATCCATTCGTTGGTAAGCTCGCATTCTTCCGCGTATACTCCGGAACTATGAATTCCGGTTCATACGTATTGAATGCAACCAAGGACAAGAAGGAACGTGTAGGCCGTATCCTGCAGATGCATGCAAATAAGCGTGCAGAGCTCGAGAAGGTTTACTCAGGCGATATCGCTGCAGCAGTAGGTCTTAAGCTTACTACCACAGGCGATACCCTCTGCGATGAGACTCATCCCGTAATCCTCGAGTCCATGGTATTCCCGGAGCCCGTTATCGATATCGCTATCGAGCCCAAGACCAAAGCCGGTCAGGACAAGATGGGCGAGGCTCTTGCAAAGCTTGCTGAAGAGGATCCCACATTCCGCGTATCTACCAACAAGGAAACCGGTCAGACCGTTATCGCAGGTATGGGTGAGCTTCACCTTGAGATAATCGTTGACAGACTTCTTCGTGAGTTCCACGTAGAGGCAAATGTCGGTGCTCCTCAGGTAGCATATAAGGAAGGATTTACCCAGACAGTACAGGTAGACAGCAAATATGCCCGTCAGTCCGGCGGACGCGGACAGTATGGTCACTGCGTAGTTCGCTTTGAGCCGATGGATGCCAATGGTGAAGAAACATTCGCATTTGCATCAGAAGTAGTCGGCGGTGCTATTCCCAAGGAATACATCCCTGCTATCAGCGACGGTATTGAAGAGGCTATGAAGGCCGGTATTCTTGCCGGATACCCCGTACTTGGTCTGAAGGCTACAGTAGTCGATGGTTCTTACCATGAAGTTGACTCATCTGAAATGGCCTTCAAGATTGCAGGCTCTATGGCATTTAAAGACGCTATGGCTAAGGCCGGCTGCGTTATCCTTGAGCCTATCATGCGCGTAGAGGTTACTACTCCTGAAGAATACATGGGCGACGTTATCGGCGACATCAACAGCCGTCGTGGTCGCATAGAAGGTATGGAGAACGTTAACGGTTCGCAGCTTATCAAGGGCTTTGTTCCGCTTGCTGAGATGTTCGGTTATGCTACAGACCTTCGTTCTAAGACTCAGGGACGTGGTGCTTACTCAATGTTCTTTGAGAAATATGAGCAGGCTCCGAAGTCAGTTCAGGAGAAGATTATAACCAACAAGCCTTCAAAGTAGGATATATTCGGCATATTTGCCCTATATATGTAAAAATCGCTTGAAATATACGCGTAAATATAATACAATTATTCAGGTTAAATAAACAGTAGATTATATGTCCATGCCACGGACACATAATAAGGAGGATTTATAATGGCAAAAGAGAAATTCGAAAGAAACAAACCGCATTGTAACATAGGTACCATCGGTCATGTTGACCATGGTAAAACCACTCTTACCGCCGCTATCACCAAGGTTCTTGCTGAGCGCGTTTCCGGTAATGCAAAGGTAGATTTCGAGAACATCGATAAGGCTCCCGAAGAGAGAGCTCGTGGTATAACGATCTCTACTGCACACGTTGAGTATCAGACAGATGCTCGTCACTATGCACACGTTGACTGCCCCGGCCATGCTGACTACGTTAAGAACATGATTACCGGTGCTGCTCAGATGGATGGCGCTATCCTCGTAGTTGCTGCTACCGATGGTGTTATGGCACAGACTCGTGAGCATATCCTTCTTGCTCGTCAGGTAGGCGTTCCTTACGTTATCGTATTCATGAACAAGTGCGATAT
>JAZRXC010000028.1:0-12976 GCA_045600025.1 Lachnospiraceae bacterium | reverse complement strand
AAACGTTATTCCCATTATTCTTATCACCGTTATTATGGTGGTGCGCAGTTTGTTCTATTGTTTCCGCTACGACATCACATACGGCGTGCTTGAAGTGCTTTGGTATTTCTCTTCAAGCGTTTTGTGGATTGACATCGCTTTCGCTTACATTCTCCGCTACAAGGAGCACAAAGAAGCCGGACTTGCGGATAAAGAATAAAGGAGGAAAAAATATTATGGACTCATTAAAGAATAAAAAGATACTTGTTTATGTAATTATGGGATTATTGTCATTGGCGGGGATATATTCGCAAATTGTTATATGTGTCTACAGTAAAACGTTTTCTGTAACCGTTGAAACAATCGCCACCTGTTTAATGTTTATTCTGATTGCCTACTATGCCGTTTCAAACTATAAGGCACCGCACGGAAATTTGTTGAAATATCTGTTTCTGGCGTTCTCCGCAATGGCCTTTATCGGACTTATGCACAACGATACGACGGGGCTTGTGAACGGTGGAGTTTTATATGCATATCAGGCATTAAGAGGAATCGTAATCATCACCGCACCTTATATCGCCGGAAGACTTGACAGAATCAAAAAGAATACAATTATGCTCATCATTGATGCGATTTTATTATTGGCTTCTTCTTTAGAAGGCATCATGATATTTAAAACAACAGATTTCACTATTATTCTTTTCCTGTCCAATTTCTTCATTCTGTGGCTCGATTTGATGATTGCTTATTTGTTCCGTTATCATGGACACAAAGAAGCCGGACTGGCGGATAAGTAAAACCTGCATACAACTAAATGGGGTGAGGCATGTGCCCCGCACATCTGTTAATCATATTTAACAAACGCCAAGGGCGGAGAGGATTTTCTCTCTGCCTTTTTCTATTATGCGTAATGAAGTAATTGGTGGGACCTGTGTGAAGGATGGAGTAAATCCAAATAGTAGAAAAGGGGCAAATGGATTTACATTTACCCCAGGAAATCCGCTCTGCAAGCACGAAAAGTAAATCCAAATGAAAGAAAATATTGAAATGGATTTACTTTTGCTCTGGAAAAGCCCTTAAACCGGCTCGAAAAGTAAATCCAAATCGTAGAAATGTGTCAAATGGAGTTACTTTTCCAAAATGAGAAGAAGGGAGGTTCCTTGCTTATTGCCCTCATTTGGAAACACTTGGAAACACTTCCGGGTGAAATGAAGAATCCCCGCAAAGCCTTATAAATAAAGCATTTGCGGGGGTTCCAAGCTAGCGGAGAAGGAGGGATTTGAACTATCTTCCTAACCCGCAAACCATTATAGAAAGGAGGCTTCCAGTGCATCGCCTTAATTTGGAAACACTTTTGGAAACACCCAAAGAGGAGTATCGGTTATTGACTTTTTCACAAATGCAAATAAAATAAACAGTAAGTGAAACGTGCGGCGGGGCTTTGTTACTTAACAGCTTGCCATCGCCGGAGTGCAGGACGAAATAAGGAAGGGGAATATATTATGGAGAACAAGAAAAAACTTGGAACAGGTGCGCTTGTCGCGCTGATTGTAATCGCGGCTTTGAATATTCTGTGGCTCGTTTGTGTGTTCATATCTCACAGTTTTTCGGTTAATACTTTATTGGCATTGTTAATGTTTGCGGTGGCTGCGGTTTATGCTTTATTTGCATACAAGAAACCGCACGGCAATCTTATGAGATATTTACTTCTTGCCTATAATGCGTTCGGTTCTGCCCTGTTCGTTTTACTGTGCAAAAATCAGGAGTTATATTTAATCGTAACGAACGTGGTAATGATATTTCTGATGGCTTATATGGCGGGAAGATTAGACCACTACAAGCAGAACGTCGTTATTTGCGGGATCATTCTTGCAGGAACTATAGTTGTTTTTGTTAATATGCTGATTGGTAAGAGCAGCTTGGGCACGCTGAATTTTGTTGAATTTTTCAGCAGAATCTCACCGATAACCTGCTGGCTTGCCATCGCTGCAGGCTATATCATTCGCTACAATCCCCACAAAGAAGCGGGCTTGGCCGACAAGTAAAACCTACGTACAACAAAAATAGGGTACGGGGCGCGTGTCCCGCTCCACCGACAAGCACACATTCAAAGATTGTGCGTGATAAGAAATAAAGGAGAAATCTATAATGGAAAACAAAAAGCGTTTTTTCTTAATTATTATTGCCATATTACTCGCATTAGCTGGTATTGTGTGCGAAATTATCGGAAGCATCCAATGGATGAAGTGGCTGGGATACTCATATGCGTCTCCTGAATTGATTGCGTATATCATTGTGTGTATTGCAACAATCTATTACGTATCAGTTGGATACAAAAAGCCTCATGGGAATCTCCTCAGATTAACATTCCTTTTGTTGGCTCTTTTGTGTATAAATGGGATTATTGATATCGCAAGGAGTCTATACATTGTCAAGGATTTTCATGTAAACACACAACTCATCATGATTGGCCTTTATGGTATTTCTATCTTACTTATTTCGTATGTAGCAGGCCGACTTGACAAAATAAAAAAGAATATTGTTCCGTTGGTGATTATCACAGCCGCCCAACTTGCCATACCAATTTTGTGCATATTCATCTATAATAACTGGGGTAATATCGTTTTCATAGTATATAATTTTAGTACGTTTTTACTGTGGATTGATTTGATCGTTTCCTACCTTCTCCGCTACAAGGAGCACAAAGAAGCCGGACTTGCGGATAAAAACTGAGGGGAAGCAAATATGTTACGAACAGATAAACCAATTTATAAAGTTATTCTCGTATTCAATCTTATATTGATCATTGCCGCTATTGTTCTAGGCATAATTGCTATAAGCAGTGAAATCGCTTCGATTACCAGAATCTTATCGTCTGTTATCAGGCTGGGGGCTCTTCTGTTTGCTGGATTTTATATTCTTTCCGGATATCGCAAAAATGCGGCAAAGTATTACAAAATATACGGAGTTATTTTTATGCTTACAGAAGTGATGGGAGTAATGACATACTTCAACCATGCTCCAACTGTTCCGGAAGTCATTTGCGATGTACTTATTAGTGTAGCAATCTTTACCTTGGTATTTATAAAAGATCTCGGCAAGACCAAATCGTTAATAATTTGTGCTTTTCTTGTAATATTTCAGATTGCCCTTGCTATCCTTGCTTATTCCGAGAGTGAACCATTTATCGTTAAACTTAATATGCTTATGGGAGTAGACCTCACCTGTCTCTACGGTATCATGACCTATGCCAAATACCTCGACAAAACCGAGCGCGGAACGAAATAAAAACCACATAAAATAGAAGATGGGCGCAGCGCGTATCCTGATACTGCTAAGCGAATTCAACAAACACCAAAGGCGAAGAGGACTTCCTCTCTGCCTTTTCTATATGTGTAAACGAAGTCGTCAAAGTCGTCGAAAAGGAAAGTAAATCCAAATCGAAGAAAAGTGGCAAATGGATTTACATTTACCCCGAAAAATCCGCTCCGCAAGCGCGAAAAGTAAATCCAAATGAAAGAAAATATGGAAATGGATTTACTTTTGCTCCGGAAAAGCTCTTGAATCGGCTCAAAAAGTAAATCCAAATCGAAGAAAAGAGGTAAATGGATTTACTTCGCCAAAATGAGAAGAAGGGGTTTCCAGCGCATCGCCTTAATTTGGAAACACTTGGAAACACTTCCGGGTGAAATGAAGAATCCCCGCAAAGCCTTATAAATAAAGCATTTGCGGGGGTTCCAGCACAGCGGAGAAGGAGGGATTTGAACCCTCGCACCGGTTGCCCGATCTACACCCTTAGCAGGGGCGCCTCTTCGGCCTCTTGACTACTTCTCCGAATTCATACATCCACGTGTGGATGATATTATTATTTTGCCCTAAAAGGGCGCTTGCTTATAATATAAAAAATTCCCGCGAATGTCAATACTATAGTGCATCTTCCTGCACAATTCCGTCGCGTCTGTAAGCGCCCGGCGTCACACCCTTGATGCGCTTAAAACTCTGAACAAAGTGGCTCTGCGAACTGAACTGGTAGAATGATGCTATGTCGGCGACGGGGTCCGAGCTGTTGCGCAGAAAAAAGCCCGCCTCATCTATCCTTCGGCGTATGATGCAGCCGTGTATGGTCTCACCGGTTTCACGCATGAAAAGAGAAGAGAGATAGTTAGGACTTAAGTACACGGAATCCGCCACATCCTGCACACTGATGGGCTCACACAGATGAGCATCAATGAAGTTCAGAGCTCCGGTAACAGCCTGAGAATAACGATTGTTTTTGGCCTCGCCTACAGCTCGCGTAAAACCATCTACCATTTCATTTTCATAATTAAGAACAGCCTTCATGTCGGTGCAGTTTTCGACGAGCTGAATGTAGGTATCACTGAGAGTAAAAGCCTCATCAGGCGATACGCCGCCGGAGATAGCAGCACGAGTCATAAAACTGCAGGAACAGATAACGGAATTCTTAAGTGAACGTATAGCCGAACCCGCGAGCACCGCACGGGGGCGGCTGTTAATCTCTTTAAGAACACGGTGCGCACCTTGCATATCGCCATTACTGATCATACGACAGATTTCCTGCTCAACGATATACGGCGAATGACGGAATTGCTGCGAACGGTAATCCTTGGCATTTCGATAATATTCCCCCTTAATGAAACTGAGGGAATTCTCGCCGGGGGAAATGCGTGCCTCACCGACACTGCCGGATGCAATAATCGTCTTTAGCAGCTGACCGGCATAGAAAAATCTCTGCTTAGATATAAGAGGAAGACTGTCGTAATATTTCATGATTGTACTTTTATTGCGCAGATGAATCATCCCGGAACGAGCCATATTTACGATGAAACTCTCAGACGGTTTATTAAGTAAAAACGGGCCGACGCTAATAACCGCTGTTTCATCAAGCCGCAAATATATAAAGCTTTCAGATGCTGCAGTTTCGAGATATTGGACATCATCATCTTCGGCAGCGAGTGCGGAAAACGCATCATTGCCTGTAATATCAGCGGCGGTGCGAATCTCTTCAGGCATAGAAAAAGTCACTTGCCCATTCTCAAGAAGACGCACGGGAAGATCAATTGCATAGTAGTAACAACGTAACAGCTCAATCTCTGATCCATAGTCTTTCATAAAACGCTCCTCAAATAGTAAGATAATAGAATTATAACACAAATAGTAGAAATATGATATATATAAAATATAAGATAGTTTATAATTTTTACGAAGTTAGGACGATGCGCAAAAATAAGAAGCTCAATCGTCCCATTATAATTAGGAGGTAATTATGAAAAAGTTTTTAGCACTTGCACTTGCACTTGTTATGGCTCTTTCTCTCTGCGCATGCGGAGGATCTGAGGCTTCCGGCGGCAAGATCGTTATCAAATTTGCTGCACAGGGCGACTCAACACCTGCAACACAGCAGTCCATCGACGACTTCAACAAGTCACAGGACAAGTACGTTGTAGAATGGGTTGACATGACAAATGATTCCGGAGCTATGAAAGAACAGCTCATCACAAGCATGAAGGCCGGCTCTTCAGATTATGACGTTCTGTCAATGGACGTATGCTGGGCTGGCGAATTCGCAGCAGCAGGATATATCGAGCCCATCGATCAGCTTATGAAGGCTGACGGACTTAATGCTTCTGCATTCAACGCAGGCTCTATGACCGCAGGTACTTTCAATGCAAAGACCTACGCACTGCCTTTCTTCCCTGATCTCGGTGTTCTCTTCTTCCGTAAAGACATCGTATCAGCAGACGATGCAGCTAAGCTCGTATCCGGTAACTACACTTACGCTGATCTCCAGGCTATGGCTGAGAAGTACAAGGGCCAGGGTGGCACAACAGATGGTATCACATTCCAGGCTAAGCTTGGTGAGTGCCTTGTATGCAACCTTACCGAGTACACCGCAGGCTGGACCGATGTTAAGGGCGGACTTGAAGCTATGAAGGCTATGGTTACTTCATCAGCAGTTCCGGCAGACATTCTCAACTATGCAGAAGGCGAGACCGCTAACAGCTTCATCAAGGGCAACAGCGTATTCTCACGTAACTGGCCGTATCAGTGGGGCGAAATCGCTTCCAACGGCACTATCTCTCAGAGCGATGTTGAAGTAGCTCCTCTTCCCGGCGGATCAACCGTAGGCGGATGGCTTCTCGGCATCAACAAGAACTCCAAGAACATCGATGGCGCTTGGGCATTCATCAAGTTCCTTGCAACAGAAGGCCAGAAGGTTCAGGCAACCGTAGGCGGACATCTGCCCGGATACAACGATGCACTTAAGAATGAAGAAGTTCTTAAAGCAAACGAAATGCTGACCAAGGACGGCTTCCAGGCTGCTCTTGCAACAACAGTATCTCGTCCTGTATCTTCTGAGTACAGCAAGTGCGCAGACACTATCATGAATGCTGCACATGCATACCTGTCAGGCTCAGCAGAACTCGATGCAACTGTAACAGCTATCGAAGGTGCTCTTGCAAACTAACACTTAGTATATGATGACGCGTCTCTCATATAATGTCAGACGCGTCATTTTTTAACTGAAAGGAACCGAAAGCTATGAAAAAGACCATTACGGCAAAACAAGCAGCCTTCTTCTTACCGCTGTTCTTGTTGCTTGCCGTTTTCGCGATCTACCCCATAGTTACGAGTGTCGTATATTCATTCTTTGATTATCGTACCAACGATCAGACAGCAGCAGGACTGTACACAGGATCCAACTTCAATGCTCCGCTGTTCTATGAGGACTGCGATTATGTCAACTGGTATCTCCAGGACGAAATAACAGCCCTCCCGGAAGCAGACGCTGCTGAAATGAGCGGCATTATGGAAGAATTAGCTGCTGTAGCTGCCCCTTATGAAGGCATAAAAGAAGCTATTGAAATGAATGACGATGATGCGAAGGTTATCATGGACAAGGTAGCCGATATACGCGCACGCATGACTGCTATATATGAGAGGAATCCGGAGGCTCCCTTCCGTTACGGATTAGAGACACAGAACACACTCTTTGATGAAATCAACGGTTGTGTAATAAAGAGCAACTTCCAGGGACTGGCAGCATATAAGCAGCTCCTGCAAGACACACGTTTTGGAAAATCACTTTTAAGCACGTTAATATTCACGGTTATATCAGTGTTCTTCGAACTTGTGCTCGGTATGGCGCTGGCGCTCATCATGAATAAAGCAATTAAAGGCATAGGCATCGTACGTACGACAGCACTGATACCTTGGGCAATACCTACAGCCGTTTCCGCTTTAATGTGGAGCTATATGTATGACGGATCCAGCGGTATCATTGCAAAGCTCTTTGCTGATATCGGACTTATCGCAGCGCCTGAACAGATGCTTCTTTCAGCAGAAGGCGCTATGACAGCAGCCATACTGGCTGACGTGTGGAAGACCACACCGTATATGGCATTATTACTGCTCGCCGGACTTCAGATAATAGACAATGGTCTGTATGAGAGTGCAAAGGTTGACGGAGCAGGTCCTATAAGCACCTTCTTCTCAATAACACTTCCTCTGCTGAAGCCGTCTATGCTTGTAGCATTGCTTTTCCGTACGCTGGACGCATTCAGAGTATACGACCTGATTGCAGTATTGACAGGAGGTGCTCAGGGCACGGAGACGTTGTCCATATATGCATACAAGCTGATGATAGGACAGAGCAACTACGGATATGGATCCGCGGTTGTACTGGCTATGGCAGTATGTGTTGCATTAATAGCATTTGTCTTTGTTAAGGTTCTGGGTGCAGAACTCATCAATGATGACTGAGGAGGGTGAAAATGAATACTAAAAAATCAACTAAGATTATCTCAACAGTCATTATAGTGCTGTTCCTTGCAATCATGGTGTTCCCGTTCTTCTGGATACTCGTAACATCATTTAAACCCGGTGAAGAGATATTCGGCCAGACCGCATTTCAGATTATAGCCAATAATCCCACCGGAGAGAACTTCAAGACTGTTATTGATAAGGGCATACTTGATTCTATCAAGAACAGCTTGATTGTATCCCTGATTACTACAGCTTATGTTGTAGCTGTAGCCACGCTGTCGAGCTACATTCTGGCTCGTTGCAAATTCAAGGGCAAAAATGTGCTTATGGCACTGATCCTGGGCGTATCAATGTTCCCGCAGATGATAGTTGTAGGACCTATATTCAACATGTTCTACAAATTGGATCTGCTGAACTCATATTGGGTAACGCTCGCTTATTCATCGATTACACTGCCTGCAGCAACATGGATTATGGTAGCGCATTTCAAGCGCATACCGGCATCACTTGAAGAGGCAGCTCATATCGATGGTTGCTCAGCATGGCAGACACTGTGGAAGGTCATCTTCCCTATAGCACTGCCCGGTGTATTTACCTGCGCGATTATGACGTTCATATCCGCATGGAATGAATACCTATTGACCTGCACATTGAATTCCGATAAGATGTATCAGACGGTGCCTGTAGCTATCAACGCACTGAGAACGCAGTTCTCCATCCTTTGGGGAGAGATCACCGCGGCCACGGTTGTCGTTGTCATTCCTACACTGATCATAGTACTTCTGTTCCAGAAGCAGATCGTGTCCGGTATGGTATCAGGCGCAGTCAAGGAGTGATATTTTGCCGTCTATGCAATATGTAACAAAAGGATACAGCGAAGATACCAGGCTGAAAAACGAAACACTTTTTCACACGGCATCCGGCCGACTGGGAATTCGCGGATGTTTCGAAGAGGGTGCACCGGAAGGTACGCCCTCTATCCGTGGTGCATATCTAAACGGCTTTAGCGAGACGGAACCTATCGTCTACAACGAGAAGCTGTTTGGTTTCCCCGAAGAAAAACAGGTTATAGTTAATCTGCCTGATGCGCAGACTATAAAACTATGCGCTGAGGGTGAAGACATCGTATGCTGGCGCGGAGAAGATTTAGTACGCATTTTAGACATGGAGAAGGGAATATATGAGCGCTCCTTCCTCTTTACTACAGCGCATGGCACATTAAAGATTACATTTGCCAGACTTGTAAGCTTTACAGAGAGAGAATTATATGCGGTCGAATGTCGCATAGAATCTCTTGATTTTGTCGGTAAGATTCATGTAACCAGTGAGCTCGATGCCGACGTGAAGAACTTTACCAGCACGGCCGATCCGCGCGTTGCATCAGGCAGCGGGATCATGCTCCGTAAAGTATCTATGGACATCACAGATAATGTGATGTTGGCAGAGATGGAAACAATCCGCAGCCACAGACATGTTCTGTGCGGGGTGGTTCACGATATAGAAGGCAGCACTATGCAGGCGACGCCTGAGAAGAGTGCATTTAATACAGAGTTGACACTATCGGCAGGCGAGACGGCAGTATTCCACAAATACTGCATGTACCGCGAACTGCTTAAAGAAGGCGACGCAGAAGACGTTGCGGAGAGCCTTCGCACATACGCAAAAGAAGGTTACGAGGAGTTAAAGACTCGTCAAAAAGCATATCTTGATAACTTCTGGAAACATGCAAGAGTAGAAACTTATGGCGATGGCGAGCTTCAGGACCAGCTTGATTTTTGCCTGTATGGTATGCTGTGTTCGGCAGGACAGGACGGCATCACAAGTGTTGCCGCTAAGGGCTTGTCCGGCGAAGGCTACGAAGGACATTATTTCTGGGACAGCGAAATATATGTATTTCCGTTTTTCCTTCTGAGCGAGCCTGAGATTGCTCTGGGACTGCTGAAATACAGATATCTTCATCTTGATGATGCGAGAGTACATGCAAGACGTATGGGACACAGCATCGGAGCGCTGTATCCGTGGCGTACCATCACCGGTTCTGAATGTTCCAGCCACTATCCGTCAGGATCGGCTCAATATCATATCAACGGCGATATCGCCCGCGCATTTACGAGCTATTATGATATGACAGGCGATGAGGCATTTTTGCCCTGCATCTGCGAAGTGCTTGTGGAGACCGCAAGGCTGTGGATGGACGCCGGACACTGGCTTAACGGCGAGTTCCGCATCGACTGCGTAACAGGTCCGGACGAATACACCTGCCTCGTTAATAACAACTATTACACCAACGCTTGCGCTGCGGCAAATCTGGCCGCTGCCGTAAGACTGTGCGCGGAGCTTGATAAAAAAGGCGGACTTGATGCGCTGAAAGAGAAGATAGCGCTGCGCGACGACGAACTTTCCGAATTTGCCCGCACTGCGCAGGGCATGTTCTTCCCATATGATGAAAATCATAGAATCATCGCGCAGGATGACAGCTTCCTGTCAAAGAAACGCTGCGAGCTCGCCGATATTCCTAAGGAAAATTTCCCACTGCTAATGCATTATCATGCAATTAATATCAATCGTTACCAGGTGCTCAAGCAGGCTGATTCAGTGCTTGCCAATTACCTCTATCGTGAAGAGACGCCGCTTATGATGATGCGCTCTTATCGCTATTATGAGGAGATAACCACTCACGATTCAAGCCTGTCCAATTGCATCTACGCAATCATGGCGGCACGACTTGGAGATATGGCAAAGGCATGGGCTTATTTTGAACACAGCGTCGGCACTGATACTGATGACTTAAGCGGAAATACAAGAGATGGCCTTCACATCGCAAATATGGGCGGCGTATATGCGGTCATAACTGCCGGATTCGGCGGCGTAAGATACGGCAGCGACGGGCTTAGCCTGTTCCCTCTGCTTCCCGATAAGCTGAAGTCATACAGCTTTAGCTTGTGCTACAAGGGGAGTCATATCGCAGTTGCTGTCGGCAAGAATTATTGCACACTTAAGGTATGTGAGGGTGAGGACGCCGAGCTGACAGTATACGGCGAGAAGGTTCGCGTCACCGATGAAGAAATTACGGTAAGACGCAGAGCGAAGGCAATTATATTTGACCTCGATGGCGTAATTACAAATACCGCAAGTCTGCACTATCGCGCATGGAAGAAGATGGCGGATGAGCTGGGCATAGATTTTGACGAGCAAAGAAATGAACAGTTCAAGGGCGTTTCCCGCGCGGCATGTCTGAAGCTTATGCTTGAGTGGGGTGGCGCGAGCGTAGATCAGGAAGAATTTGACCGCCTGCTCACGCGCAAGAATGATTACTACAAGGCTATGCTTGAGGATCTTACACCCGCGGATATCCTGCCGGGCGTTCGGGCCTGTCTTGACGCCTTAAAGGATAGCAACATTCCGTTTGCGGTATTCTCCGTCAGCAAGAACACGAACAAGATACTTGAGAAGATCGGACTTGATGGCGCATTTGATCTCCGCGTTACCGGAGAAGATATAGAGAATTCCAAGCCGCATTTTGAGGGTTATCTGCTTGCGGCAGAGCGTATGGGAGTTGACCCGCGTCTGTGCGTGATGGTCGAAGATTCCGAAGCCGGAATCACGGGCGCGAAGAATCTGTCGCTGCTGTCCCTCGCAATCATGAAGGAAAATGCTGCTCAGGCAGATGTCTGCATCGCTTCCACCGTAGGTCTAAAAGAGACATTGCTGACGGAATTTGTCTGACGCGGCAAAGGAGTATTTTCCATTTGCCGTTTACTATATTTCAAGGGCGTTTTCATTCAAAAGAAACTCAAAAAGTCCAAGATGAAGGATGCCGTCCTCATCTGTCCATGCTTTTGCATTTGATTTTGTGATAATAACTTTTTTGAAGAAATCTTTTACATTCTTAAGCGGCTTGAGTTCTGATTGCATTTTATCAGGATCTTCAACATTGAGTGCTGACTGAATATAATACTTTTTTGATCCATTATTTACAACAAAGTCTATTTCACATAGTTTCTTTATTCTTTTACCATCTGTAGTATTCACTATTTCAACAACTCCAACATCTACAGTTGCCCCTCGATGTAATAGTTCGTTGAAAATTATATTTTCCATAATATGAGTTTCTTCCTGCTGACGGAAATTCAGTTTTGCATTTCGGAGTCCAATATCACTGCAATAGTACTTCTGCGGATATTCAAAGTATTTCTTTCCCTTAACATCGTACCGCTGCGCACGTTCAAACAAAAATGAATCTATGAGGTAATCAAGATATTTTGCTATTGTGTTACTTGACACTTTAATGTTTTTTACGGTCTTTAGCGTATTTTCTATTTTTGAAGCATTGGTTAATGAACCAATAGAAGAACATAAATCATCAGTCAGTTCTTCTAACACATCCAAAAGTTCAATCTCATACCTTTCTGTAATATCCTTAAAATACGTTTCTTTGAAAAGTCCCTGCAGATAGTTTTTCTTATCCGTTTCTTTCTTTTTTGAAAGGACAAGCGGCATTCCTCCGTACATTGCATACTCTTCATATGCATCACTTTTCTCACCCCCGACAAAAGTATAATATTCTTTGAAAGAAAGAGGATAAACCTTTACTTCATCGCCTCTACCGCGGAACACCGTCATAACATCCTTTGTCAGCATTTTTGAATTACTGCCCGTAACATATATATCTACATTGCGAAGACGCATCAGACCATTCAACACGTTATATAACAGGATTTCATCAGGATTTCGAAGTTCTTCTTTTGTTATTGCATACTGCACCTCGTCTATTAAGATGTAGTACATTTTTTCATTTGTGATCTGCGACCTGATATATGCTGAGAGTTTTTCCGGATTTCTATATTCAATCTGGGTATTGTCATCAAGAGCAATGGTGATAATCTGGTCAGAATTAATCCCGCTTTCAATAAGATAATCATAGAAAATGTTGAATAGCAGATAGCTTTTTCCGCAGCGCCTTATCCCTGTAATAACCTTGATAAGACCATTATCTTTTCTATCGATCAGCTGCTCCAAATAATGCGGCCTGTTTATTCGAGTATTATCCATGCCTGCCCTCCTGTTAAAACTTACGGGTATTTTCCCTTAACTTTTAACTATTATACTTTACAAGTACAAGATGGTCAATCTTTTAAATAAAATTTACGGGCATTTCCTTAAATTTCAAACGTGTCTGAAAAACAGAGCAGCTCTCACATTTCGTAAAAAA
>JAZRXC010000027.1:0-12292 GCA_045600025.1 Lachnospiraceae bacterium | reverse complement strand
GAGGCGACATACACGATTGAGTCGCTTATGCATGATGGCAAGGCGCTTCAGTCAGGAACGAGCCACAATTTCGGCGATGGGTTTGCAAAGGCATACGGAATACAGTTTGCTGACAAGGACAATACGTTACAATATGTTCATCAGACATCATGGGGCATGACGACAAGAATGATTGGCGCGATTATCATGGTTCATGGTGACAATTCAGGACTCGTACTACCGCCGCGTATTGCACCTACTCAGGTTATGATTGTGCCGATACGCCAGGATGCGGAAGGCGTTGCCGATGCCGCAAACGCATTGAAAGAAAAAATTGCAACAAAGGGAATCCGTGTAAAGGCTGATTTCACGGACAAGAGCCCGGGATGGAAATTCTCTGAGCAGGAGATGCGCGGTATTCCGATTCGTGTTGAAATAGGACCTAAGGACATTGAAGCGGGAAAAGCCATCCTTGTACGCCGTGATACACGCGAGAAGAAGGAAGTTACTTTTGACGAACTCGCAGAGCAGACAAAACTGCTGCTTGAAGAGATTCAGGCTGATATGTTAGAGCGCGCAAAGAAGCATCTCGCAGAGCATATTTACGACGCTCATAATTACGAGGAGTTCAAAGACGCTGCCGCAAATAAGCCCGGCTTTATCAGAGCTATGTGGTGCGGAGAACTTGAGTGCGAGATGAAGATCAAGGAAGATACAACCTGCACCTCAAGGTGTATGCCTTTTGTTCAGGAAAGCATTGCTCCGACCTGTGTATGCTGCGGTAAGCCTGCTAAAAAACTTGTATATTGGGGCAAAGCATATTAATAAAAAATGATAAACATTCAAATACCGCAACCTGCACAGTACATTTTAAACAAACTGAATGCAGCCGGCTACGAGGCTTTCGTAGTCGGCGGTTGCGTGCGTGATGCTATATTATCCCGCGAGGCAAATGACTGGGATATTACGACATCGGCACTGCCTTTCGAGGTTAAGCAGGTATTTAAGCGCACTATAGATACGGGTATTAAGCATGGCACGGTTACGGTACTTCTGCATGAAGGCACATTTGAGGTTACCACTTATCGTATTGACGGTATTTACGAGGACGCGCGTCACCCGAAGGAAGTTACCTTCACATCGGATTTAACTGAAGATCTGCGCCGTCGTGATTTCACTATCAATGCGATGGCTTATCATCCCGAGATTGGTCTTGTGGATCCTTATCACGGACTTGACGATCTAAACGCAGGTATTATCCGTGCGGTAGGCAACCCTGCTGAGCGCTTTGACGAGGATGCGCTTCGTATCATGCGGGCGGTAAGATTTGCCGCGCAGCTTGGATTTGATATAGAGCCTGAGACCCGCGCTGCCATATCAGACTTTGCTGAAAGATTAAAGCTCGTAAGTCATGAACGCATAAGAGTGGAACTGCTTAAGCTCCTTATTTCCGCCCATCCGGAGACTTTCAAGTTGCTTTATGAGACAGGCATAGCAAAAGTCATCCTGCCGGAGATTGATGAGCTCTTTGCACGCGGAGCAGGTGAGCATACACTTAATGTGATTCGTAATATCGAAGGAACCGAGACCCTCAGACTTACTGCACTGCTGCACGATATCGGCGACAAGGAAGGTGCATTTGCCACGGAGTGGCTACGCGATTACAAGTGGGACAATGCCACCATTGACAGAGTCGGTACACTGGTAAAGTATCAGGATTTTCCTTTTGACATAAATGAAACCGGAGTACGTACGGCGATAAGTATCATAGGGGAAGAGGCTTTTTGCGAGCTAATGGAATTTTTGCGCGCGGATGAAAGACATTTGCCGGACATTGACAAACTAAAAGATATTTTCAAAACAGTCACCGAACGCGGCGATTGCACGAGCCTGAAGCAGCTTGCGGTAACGGGCGGCGACTTGATTTCGGCAGGTATAAAGCCGGGGCGCGAGATGGGGCGCATTCTGCAGGACATGCTGACAGCAGTTCTCGCTGAGCCGGAGCTGAACAAAAAAGAAAAACTATTCGAAAAATTTATACATTAAAATTCGTAAAAAATGCAATATTTGTGTAACAATGATATTGCATTTTTTGTCTTTTTTTCGTAAAATTACCCTGACAGTAGATTCTCGCCATTAACGGAGGCGAGATATGAAAAAATCAATAGTCAGTAAGGCGATAGCCGGACTCTGCTTAGCTTCTGCCGGGGTCCTTTTTCTTCTCGGAAAAAGTGACCATGGCACTGATGCGGGTCAAGAGGTCATAATAGTAAACAGTCCGGAAGAAAGCACCACGGAAACTTCTGATAAGCAGGAGCATGTGAATACTATATTTATTCATGTATGTGGCGCGGTAAGACAGCCGGGAGTATATGAGGTTCCGGAAGGAAGCCGTGTGACAGATGCTATTGGTGCGGCGGGAGGATTTAGCGCTGATGCCGATACGCAGAGCATGAATCTGGCAAGTACCTTATCAGACGGAATGCAAGTAAGAGTTCCGACCCTTACGGAAACGGCGCAAAGTAATGCGCAGGGTGCAATAGATGCACAGGGCCGTGTCAATATTAACGCCGCTTCTGCGGATGAATTGATGACGCTGCCCGGCATAGGAAAGTCAAAGGCAACGGCAATCGTTGCATATCGCGAGAAGCACGGACGCTTCGAAAAACCGGAAGACATAATGAAGGTATCCGGCATTAAGCAAGCAGCTTTTGATCAGATAGAAGACTATATATTTACGGGGTAGAAATAATGGCAAAAATCTTAGTAGTAGATGATGAAAGACTTATCGTGAAAGGACTTAAATTCAGTCTGGAGCAGGATGGTTATGAAGTAGATTGCGCGTACGATGGCGGTGAAGCAATGGATAAGCTCCATGCCGGCGGAATCGATCTTGTACTTCTTGATTTGATGCTTCCGGTTAAAGACGGAATGGAAGTCTGCCGCGAGACCAGAGAATTCTCTGATGTTCCCATTATTATGCTTACTGCTAAGAATGATGATATGGATAAAATACTCGGCCTCGAATATGGCGCTGATGATTATATGACTAAGCCGTTTAATATCCTTGAAGTCAAGGCCCGTGTTAAGGCAATCATCAGAAGAAATACACGTAAGAGCGAGAAACAAGCTGAAGCAAGTAATAAAATCACCGTTCGTGATCTTACACTTGATAAAGACAGCCGCAGAGTTTTCATATCAGGAAAAGAAGTAAATCTTACAGCCAAAGAATTTGACCTTCTCGAGCTGTTTATTACAAATCCCGGAAAAGTATTCAGCCGTGAAAAACTGCTGAGCATTATCTGGGGATTTGAATATCCCGGAGATGTGCGTACAGTAGATGTTCATGTACGCAGACTTCGTGAAAAAATCGAAGTTAATCCCACTGATCCGAATTATGTATTCACAAAGTGGGGAGTAGGATATTTCTATAAGGACTAAAATGCCTGCCGCCAGAAAGAAAAAAGGATTAAAATTTCGCATTATCCTTTTAGTGATAATGTTAGTAATATGCATAGTGCCAACTGCCGCAGTCAGTATGGCACTACTTGACAGTGCATTTTCAAAAGACATAGAGACAACAACAAGTACTATACAGGGCCAGGTTCTTATACTCTGCAATCAGATCACATCTGCTGATTATCTCAATCAGACATCAGACCCTACTATCAATTCTGTTATTGAACAAATCGGTGATATCTGGAATGGTCGTATCCAGATAATGAATAGCGGCGGCCGTATTCTAAAAGATACATACGGTGTTGACCTCGGAAGATATAATATTTCCGAATATGTCATGGCGGCGTTATCCAGACAGTCGGTAAAGTATTACAACGAAGATGAAAAGTATATTATTATAGCGCAGCCGCTGTACAGCCAGACAGAAACTGTTGTGATAAAAGAAGCTACTAATACAGAACCGGAAGAAACAGCACCCGCAATCGTAGGAGCTGTACTTGTTACAGGTGACCTCGGCACGCAGATTGCCTCATATAAACAGCTTCAGGGCGGCATTTTTATGATATGGGGAGCAACATTTATCCTTGCGGTTTGCATAATATTTGCTATTACCCGTTATTTGACAAAACCTTTCAAAAGATTGACAAACGAGATTAAGCATGCAGCGGATGGAGATATAGATAAGGTCAGCGTTCGTAATTATGCCGAGACTGCGCAGATCAGTGATTCGGTTAATCAGACGCTTACCAGATTGAAGCAGCTCGATAAGAGCAGACAGGAATTCGTGTCAAATGTATCTCATGAGTTGAAGACGCCTATTACATCCATGCGTGTGCTGGCGGATTCACTGAACGGAATGGAAGAAGTTCCTAATGAGATGTACAAAGAATTTATGTCAGACATTTCAAATGAGCTTGAACGTGAAAGCCGCATTATAGACAGCCTGCTTTCAATAGGTCAGATGAGCGAACGTTCCAACGCGCTCAAGGTTGAACCTGTTAATATAAATGATTGGGTTGCGGATATACTCCATAGAATAATCCCTATTGCTAAGCAAGCAGAGGTTGAAGTTATACTTGAAAGCTTCAGACCGGTTACTGCAGATATTGATGAAAGTAAACTTGCGCTTGCTATTACAAATCTTGTAGAAAATGCTATTAAATACAACAACAAAGGTGGTTGGGTAAAGGTATCACTCAATGCAGATATATCACACTTCTTCATCAAGGTTGAAGACAGCGGAATCGGAATACCCGAGGAGTCGATATCTCACCTGTTTGAGAGATTCTTCCGCGTAGATAAGGACCGCTCACGTGCAACAGGAGGAACGGGACTCGGCCTCGCAATTACAAAAGAAATAGTAGCGCTGCATCATGGCGCAATAAAAGTGTACAGCAGATACGGAGAGGGAAGTACATTTGTTATTCGTATTCCGCTTACATATAAGGAAAATGAAAGAACGGATGAGAGGGATATAAATGAAGAAAATATTTAGTATACTGCTCATCTTGGCTTTGATGATTGCAGGCTGCTCAAATTCAGAATCTAATGAGGGTGCATATACCTTATACTATACCAACTCTGCGCGCACCAAACTTCTTTCTGCGACAGGCGATGCCAGCGGAACCGGAGTCGAGGAGCTGGCAGGCAGATTGTTCGGACTTTTGAAAAATCCCGAAAAAGAGGGCTATGTTTCACCTATACCTCCGGAACTTGAATATAAGTCTTCAAAGCTTGATGGTGACGTCTTGAATCTTTACTTTGACGGAAGTATTGAAAATGCAACACCTGCCCAGCGAATATTATTTGCAGCGGCTGTTACTAAGACTCTTACTCAGTTTGATGAGATAGGCGGTGTTGTAATATATGTCGGCGATGAGATGATGCGCGATGGCACAGAACGTGTCATGGGTATTATGCGCAGTCCGATTTTTGTAAATAATGCAGCTGATGATCCGGATGATTACCGCTCCACTGATCTTAAATTATATTTCACAAATGAAACAGGAGACAGACTTGTTGAAACCAATCAGACGATTACCTCTCGAAGCAGTACGCTGATAGAGCGAGTTATAGTTGAGGCGGTTATTGCAGGCCCGAGAGTTTCAGGCCTTTTGCCCGTGGTTTCGTCGTCGGTTACCCTGCTTAGTATAAATACCAGAGACGGAATATGTTATGTGAATCTGGATTCGAAATTTGTAAATGAAACGGTTACCGCATTTGATGCTGTACCTGTTTATGCTATAGTCAATGCTTTATCACAGCTGGACACGATCAATGCTGTTCAGATCAGTATTAACGGCGCAACAGATGTTACGATGCCAATGGGGCAGATAAGTTTTGAAACGCCGTTTACTTTCAATGACGAGATAATTCTGAAATAGAAAGGACGTCATGCCGAAAAGGCCACTCATCTGGATCCTAGGGGTGTGGATCCTCGGAGAGATAGTGGCTTATGTCTGCGGGATTAGTTTATTTTCAAAGAGCGAATATGAACGCGCTTTCGGGGATGAACTCCCATCAAAAGTTATCGCAGAAGGTAAAGTCAAATATATAAAATCAGGCACTTCCGAAAAGGCAGTGCTTGGTTCGTGCTCCCTGTATATTTCCGGGCGGGCATATGAGTGCGGCGATATTATATGGTATCTCGGAGATTCATCTGTTAAGTGTGGGCAGACTGTCAGAATACAAGGAAACATCCAAGAAATTGCGGCACCTGACAACCCGGGCGAATTTGACGCTCGTACTTATTATAAGGTTCGCGGGATTGATTACAGCATGAGAAAGGCGGAGGTGCTGTCGGTTATTGAAGCAGAATGGCCTGACATATACGGATTTGCCGGCGCATGCTATGCATCGATTTCAGATACTATAGACAATCTTGCGGAAGATGAAGCCGGCTTTGAAAAGGCTGTCGTGCTTGCTGATAAAAGCGGGCTTGATGATGAGCTTTCGGGAGCCTTCAGAGTAGGCGGAATATCACATGTACTTGCAGTTAGCGGACTCCACCTTTCACTTATTGCGTCAGGTCTTTTAAAAATACTTAAGAAATTAAGACTTCCTCTGATAGTCAGCGGCGGAATTGCTGCAGGCACCCTTCTTTTTTATGTGATTATGATAGACGGCGGAGCTTCCGCTTGGCGAGCTTTTATCATGTTCACGGTTCAGCTTTTTGCAACGCTTTTAGGCAGGTCATACGACCTTCTTTCATCGCTTGCGGTATCAGGCATGGTTTTACTTACTATTCAGCCCGCTTATGTTCTGGACTCCGGATTTCAACTTTCTTTTGCGGCTATTGCTGCTATCGGTATTATATATCCGCGTCTTGAAACCGTACTTTTTCCTGTAAAGTATAAAAAGCAAATAGGCGATGATTCTTTCGCCGTCAAAGTAATGGAATTATTTAATACGGCCCTGTCAGGTTTTATTATGAGCCTGTCTATTCAATTCGCAACATTTCCGCTGGTATTCTCATCATACTATACAGCAGCCCCGTATGGAGTTCTTTTGAATATTTTTGTAATTCCCGTTATGGGAATAGTACTTTCTTCATTTTTGATAGGCAGCATAGTGGGCATATTTGCGCCGACTCTCGGAACTATCTGTATGGGTTCGGGACATTACCTGTATATGACAATTGAAGATTTGGCTATCGGAACATCTAGACTTCCCGGAGCCTCGGTCGTTACGGGATGTCCTTCCGGTCTGCAGATCTTGACGTATTATGTTTTGCTTGCGGTAGTAGTATGGGCTCTTGAACATTTCAAAGAGAAGAGGCCGCCGGAAGAAGAGGCAGTTGCAAAGAGAAATCTCAAAAAGGCACGAGCATGTGCACTGGCTGCATTACTTCTGCCGTTTATTCTTGTACATCGGGATACCGGCGAGGCGTCTGTTACCTCGCTATATGTCGGGCAAGGCGATTGCTCCGTAATAACAGCAGATGGTTTTACCGCAGTAATCGATTGCGGAAGTCAGGAGAAAAATGATGTTGCCGGAAGTGTAATCCTTCCTTACATCAAGTATCGCGGCATCGATAATATCGATATGCTGCTGCTTACGCATGCAGATAAAGATCACATCTCCGGTGCCGTGGGAATTCTTTCTGATCCGGCTGTATCTGTTGATATGCTGGCGATTCCATTTGCCACAGAAGGCGATGCCGCTTGGCAGGAAGTAAAGTCAGTAGCAGAGGAATCTGGCTGCAGGCTCGCTTTTCTTACAGAAGGAGATGCCGTTCATATTCCTTCATCCGCCGGCAGTTTTCAGGTCATCTATCCTCCGGGAGAGGTTGACATAGAGCAGGGCAATGACACATCGCTTACAATGTTATTTTCTTATGATAATTTTACGGCTTTATTTCCGGGCGATATAAGCAGCGAAATAGAGGCACAGTTAATCAACAAACTACCGAACATCACTTATCTGAAAGTTGCTCATCACGGTTCTAAAAATTCTTCGTCACAGACATTTCTGGAAAAGACACACCCGAAAGTCGCAGTTATAAGCGCGGGCAGGAACAATATGTATGGTCATCCCGCTTTTGAGACTATCGACCGTTTAGAAGAGGCGGGCGCGCGTGTGTTTAATACTCAGGAATGCGGGGCGGTGACAACGATTTTTGAAAACACCGATGAGATAAAAATAAAAAAGGAGAAAAAATAACAAAAGAACTATGAGTACAAAAGTAAATGCGATACGTCCGAATACAATTTCGCTCACGAAGGATCAGCAGGCATTTTTGGATGCGCTGACTGAAGTATTTAAGGAGTTATATCCGGATGTGAATATTGAATTGATTGAAACTACAAAAAATAACGGAGAGTTAAGATCCGGCGTTTCGCTGGAGAATTCAAAGTACAATATCGCACCGATTTTTTGGTTCGATATGCTTGATGAGATGCAAAAAGAAATGCCGCTCGGTAACGTCATTATGTACGTTGCGAAGCAATATGAAAAGATGGAGGAATATAGCGAGAAATGTCCTGATATATCGCATGATTATGCAGTGCGGGAACTATTTGCCCATATGATTAATTATGAAAAAAACAAGGACCTTGTTGATAATTCGCCGCACAAAAAAATCGGCGAGCTTGCTATAGTTGCAAGAATCTCGTCGAAGGACTTCGGATCGATTCATGTTACTGATGAAGTATGTGAAGCGTGCGACATGACACCGGAAGAAGCGCTAACGCAGGCAATTGAAAATTCCAAAAAGCATGGATATCAGCTTTTGGATCTTGAAGATTATGCAGGGGAGGAAAACAATGGAGAAAATAAAGGGCTCGTATACGCCATAACAAATGATATCAAAAACTTCGGTGCGGTGGTGCCTTTCATTTTCCCCGATGTGCTAGGCGAATTGAGAGAGAAATTCGGCGGGGATTATTACATGCTTCCGAGCAGCATACATGAGTGGCTCGCGGTTTCAACCTCAGGCCACGAGGTGGAAGCTCTGCGTGATTTAGTAAGGGAAATTAATGAGTCATTGCTTGATTCCCGCGAGTTTTTGTCTGACAATCTGTATCTTGTCGATGAATCTCCGGAAATGAAAATGGTGAAGTAGAATATTGAACAGGCTTGCAAATAAAGGTATAATCATCGTGAGTAAAAGGATGATTAAGATATGTCAAAAGTATATTCATCGGTGTGTGAACTGATTGGACATACACCTTTAATGGAAATTAAAAATATCGAACGCCGGCTTTCTTTGCAAGCAAAAATTCTTGTGAAGCTTGAGCGCACGAATCCTGCCGGATCGGCCAAAGACCGCGTGGCGTTATCAATGATTAAGGATGCGGAAGATTCCGGGCGCCTTTTGCCGGGCGGAACTATCATAGAGCCGACCAGCGGAAATACCGGTATCGGCCTCGCAGCTTGTGCGGCAAGTCTCGGTTACAAGACGGTTATAGTAATGCCGGATTCCATGTCAGAGGAACGAAAGAAGCTTATGACCGCATACGGCGCAAGGCTTGAACTCTCTGACGGTAAGCTCGGTATGGCGGGCGCTGTCTCGCTTGCCGAAAAGCTTCAACAAGAAATCCCCGGAAGCATCATAGCAGGGCAGTTTGATAATGACGCGAACAGTGCGGCTCATTATGAAACTACGGGGCCGGAGATATGGGAAGATACCGACGGCTGCGTTGATGCATTTGTCGCGGGAGTAGGCACAGGCGGAACCATTACCGGAACGGGACATTTTCTGAAAGAGAAGAATCCCGACATAAAAGTAATCGGAATAGAGCCTGCGAATTCCGCTTTCATTTCCAAGGGAACCAAAGGATCGCATGACCTGCAGGGAATCGGTGCCGGATTTATACCAAAGGTACTGGACACATCCGTGATAGATGAAATGATTACCATAACCGATGAAGAAGCCTACGAGATGGGACGCCTTCTCGCAAGAAGCGAGGGGATTCTCGCAGGCATCACATCGGGAGCAGCACTCGCAGCTGCAGTAAAGCTTGCCGCACGTTTGGAGTACGAAGGAAAGACAATCGTCGTACTTCTTCCCGACACCGGTGAGCGATATTTATCAACAAAAATGTTTTCGGAGAATTAAATCAGTGAATCAGATAGAAGTAGAAGAAATAATAAAAGAACTTACACCTGTTAACCCGGAAGATAAAGATTATTCCGAGCTTGTTAAGACTGTCAGAATCGCGATGCGCCAACTGATTATCGCAATGTTTCCTAAGCATTTCGGAGATCAGATGGAGGAATATGAAGAAAAGCGTGCGGATGCTCTTTGTATGGCAAGAGACAGTTTCCGCATTGCTCTTTCATATGTTTTTGATGATGAAGAAGAGGTAGAATTACAGCTGGATACTCTTTTGGAAAAAATCCCCGAGGTTCTGGCGCTTCTTCAGACAGATCTTGTTGCAGCATATGAAGGAGACCCTGCCGCAAAAAGCACAGACGAAGTAATTCTGTCTTATCCTGCATTCAAGGCAATTAGCGCATATCGAATCGCGCACTGCCTGTATGTCCGGAAGGTTCCCATGATACCGCGACTTATTACCGAATACGCGCATGAGCAGACGGGTATAGACATCCACCCCGGAGCCCAGATCGGTCCGTATTTCTTTATAGACCACGGCACCGGAGTCGTAATCGGCGAGACCACGGTAATCGGTGAGCATGTAAAGTTATATCAGCACGTAACACTCGGCGCGAAGAGCTTTGCTGCCTCTCCTGACGGAACATTAGTAAAAGGAATAAAAAGACACCCAAATATCGGAAATAATGTTATAATATATGCAGGCGCTACATTACTCGGCGGCGATACGGTTATCGGAGACAACTGCGTCATCGGGGGAAATGTATGGCTGACGCACAGCGTTCCGGCCGGCCAGACGGTAACGATGCGTGAATAATATACGGGGCATTAGCTCAGCTGGGAGAGCGCAAGGTTCGCAATCTTGAGGTCAGGGGTTCGATCCCCCTATGCTCCAGAAAATAAGAAACGTCTTTTGTCTACGATATAATGTGTTTGCGTCCCCCAAAATCTTTAATAATAAGCATTAAAAACAAGTTATCCTCAATTTGTAGACAACTGAAATAGAAAACGAAGACCACAAAAAGAGATAAAAACATGAATAAAGATCCTTTTGAAGAATATATCCGGCATAAGGAACCTGGAAAAGCCGAAAAAGGTTATGCTTGGCAAACAGCCATCGGACTGCAAGCTGTAGATGGGATCAAGACATCCGAGTATTTGAAGCAAACCGCGATCCGAAACATCGAAGGCGAAATAGATTTTGACGAAGCGCAAGCGTTATTGGATAGCTATTATCAGGAGAATGCTGTACATGTGCCCGATGATAGGACGGAAGAAGCAGACAAGGTTTCTGCCCGGATTGCGCAGATTCTTTCCGAAAAGGCATTTACTTTTTCGCTGGGCGAATATATTGGCATTCACGCACGCCTATTTCATGGGATATATAAATTTGCTGGAAAAATCAGAGACTATAATATTTCCAAAAAAGAGTGGGTGCTTGACGGAAAATCGGTTTTGTACGGTGACTCATTTGAACTTCGCGCGGCTTTGGAATATGATTTTGAACAAGAAAAACAGTTTAGCTATAAAGGGCTTTCGCAGGATGAAATTATTGCTCATCTTGCCAAATTCATTTCTAATCTTTGGCAGATCCACGCTTTTGGTGAAGGTAATACAAGAACAACGGCCGTATTTTTTATAAAATATCTGCGTTATCTCGGTTATGAAGCAACAAACGATATTTTTGCGGAAAATGCATGGTATTTCAGAAATGCGCTTGTGCGTGCCAACTACAATGATCTGAAATCCGGCGTTCACGAGACAACCGAGTTTTTGGAGTTGTTCTTACGAAATCTCTTGCTGAATGAAAAACATGAATTGCATAATCGCAGCATGCATATTAGCGGGACATTCAGCGAAAAACAGGACATTGAAGCCAAAAAACAGGATATTGGTGAAGAAAAACAGGACATTGAAGCTACGCTTACGCCACATCAACAAAAACAATACGAAAAATTGGTTGCTTCATTTGGTAAGACCACTGTTTTTGGCAGGAGCGATGTAGTCGATGTTTTAGGTATCACGCCATCTCCGGCATCTGCCCTGATTAAAAAATTACTTAAAGCAGGAAAAATTGAAGCAGTTACAGGTCACGGAAAAGGCAAATATATTGTAAAATAAAATTCTTTCGATGAATACCTTTGACAAGCGACAGAGGGGTCACTATAATTACACTTGCGACCAATCGGTCGCTTTGCGCTATTTACGGAGGGCTAAGATGGGCAAAGAGACGAAAGATAGAATTCTCGACGAAGCATTGGTAAGTTTTGTGGAAAATGGTTACAAGGGGACAAATCT
>JAZRXC010000026.1:0-13140 GCA_045600025.1 Lachnospiraceae bacterium | reverse complement strand
CATCGCCGGCTGAACGCCGAACGCTACAAGATCGCAGAGCGAATCTATATTCATACCAAAGGCCTTTTCATCTTCTGTGCGGTTCTTTTTTGTTCTGGCAACACTGCCGTCGAACATATCACAGAATCCGCTTACAAAAAGACAGATAAGCGCTGCCTGTATATTTCCGTGTACGGAAAAAGTTATTCCTACCATGGCAGAAGCCAGACTAAGATATGTAAGTATTACCGTATAGTTATAGAAGCCTATCATAGTTCTTCCTCCAAGGGGTCATCATCCGTATCACCAAATACGATATTTTGTCCCTTTTTATTGCCTTCAATAATAGTATATAATTTATATCCGAAAATAAATAGTGCTGATACAATAAGTACCAGATAAAAACTGATCCCTCGCGAAAGCAAAACCGCTGTCGTTACTTTCGCTTCGGTAAATATCGGAGCAAATAGCATAAGGAATACCGTTTCGGTGATTCCGACAGCGCCCGGAAGCGGCATAAGGTCGGTACAAAGATTTAGTAAACATTGAATCGCTGTTATTTCGAAATATGTATATTCATTCAGACCTAACGCTTTATATGTCATATATGTTACGGAAAGCAGCGATAGGCGTTGAACCAATAGCACCCCAAATGCCTTAAGTATCAGTTTTTTATGTTCAAAGAAGAATGTTGAGCACTCATGATAATGCGAAAGCTTCTTGGACACTTCACGCTTTGTCTCTTCTTGATCTTTTATAAAATGCAGCTTGCCGAGAAGCTTTACTGTAAAATTCACTATTACCTGCGTTAATTTTTTTGAAAAAAGCACTATCAGCAGAAACAGTATAAGAATTAAATTTGCGGCAAATCCAAGTATTGCAAAAGGGAGGACAGCTACCGCGCGACTCGCCACAAAAGGAAGTGATATTGCAAACATCACCGCGCTGACTGTAAGAAGCGCCACTCTTCCGAGAACAGTGACCGCCAAAAGAACTACTGACGAATCTACAACCGGATATCCGTCATGTTTCATATATAAAAGTTCCATCGGCTGGCCACCGGTATTGGAAGGCGTTATTGAACTAAAATAGAAATCAACAAACGAGTACTTAAAGCACTGGCCTATTGTCAGCTTATGCTGCATGCCTTCCATAAGGACTTTGCATGCAAAACCACTGCAAAAAACGAACAGGGCCATAAGGGCCATGCCGGCGAATAAGCATACTTTATTGGTACTGATTATTACCTGCCATACATCATCAAAATCTTGATCAAGCATTATGAGGTAATAAGTAACGAACATAAGAATGACCAGCGTAAAGAGCTGGAACAAGGTCTTACGTAACTTGTGTTCCTTCAAAAAGTTACCCCCGTTTTCTCAACGGGGGTATTATATCATAAGGCAACTATCTCGGCAATAAATACATAAAGTGACAAATCGCCTGTGATGCTGACTTTATTTATCCGGATATACTATGGCGCCGATTAATATCAGCGAAACTTCCGCAAATGTAGGACATACGATTTTCATCCAAAGCGGTAACGCCGTAAAAGCCCCTGCAACAAAAAGAATAATTAAAAATGCAAGGCCAAGTATCGGTATAGCAAATGCCGCTATTTGTCTTAACTTTATCTGTTTTGCTCCTGTATTCTCATAAAGCCAAGACGGCGGAGTCTCTGCGAAATATTCCTCATCATTGGCTTTTTCTTCCGGTGGTGTCCGCTCGTCCTGAATCTTCTCCGGAATAATATAGTCTGCTGACTCTTCTTCAGAGAGAAAACCCGCTCGCAACTCCGCCTCTGAAAAAGCATCTCTTCCGATAATATCAAACATCTTGTATACTGCCTCACGAGCACGTTCATCGTGATGATCCACACGCCTGAGAAGAAACGAAACCAGCTCCTTTACTCCGGAACAGTATCTGTCTTTGTTGGCAATATATAGACAATACTCGTATTTCTGCCGACTTTCATCGTAAAAAATGGTATTGGCACTCAGCAAAAGCCCCTCTTTAGGTAAAAGAAACTCCAACAGCCTCCCCGACATATCCGTCAAACTTAAGATGAGCGTTTTGATTTCGTCATAACCGATAAAACGCCCTGCGAAACGCTTCTCCAATGAAACGTTCGATGAAATATCATAACTTAAACCGCTCTCCCCATCCATATTAATAATTCTGACCGGCAATAAACCATCTATCACATTTTCTGACAGAATTCTTTCCATATACTGATCCGTCACGTCCTCACCGGAAATATATAGGGATAGTTCTCCCGTTTGATTATTTACACTTATATCCATTTTTTACCTCAAACTTAATAATTCCTGAACTGCACTCAAAAGACGCAATATCTTTGGTGGGTTATATATATTAGCATTTATTGTTTCCATATACTTTATCGCACCGATAGGCCATATTCCTTTCATACTCCCATCAAGATTGGCATGAACCGTATCTCCGATAAGCTCTGTCTCGATCATACGTCTTCCATAAAGAAGCTGTGATGTTTTAATCTGCTCAGACAGCATACTGTGTTCCGGCTTTTGTTTTACCGCTTCAATTCTTATATCTGCCGATGATACCGTCTCATCACGCAGTCCCATGGCAAATGTAATAATTGAAGCAATGCACAGGATAACAGTTATCATCACTATAGATGCTTCTATTGTCAGTGATCCTTTCAACTTCAACTTATTCCTCCTACTATAATTGAAACCACAAGCCCTACGCATATAAATGGTATAAACGGCATTTCATATTTTCCGTTTTTCTTTATCACAAATAAAATAGCGCCGCAGATTGAGCTGAATAAAAAACCGAGGCAAATTGCATAGATTGTTTTTTCAAGTCCGATATGCATTCCGACAGCTATCGTAGCAATTCCATCTCCTATGCCGAGACTTCCCCTGCTCAGAAAACTAATAATGCACAGAACTGCACCGGGGATCAGCGCTGTTATCTCAACCTTTTCGATAAGCATGCATACTATTCCATCTAATAAAAAGCCAATGCACAGGACAAGCGGAAGTCTCTTGCTTTTAATATCAAATAGTGAAAGTACTGCTGTGTACAAAATACTCGAAATAGCCGCAATCATTTTCCGCACCTCTGACAAGGCGGGAGCAGAATACTTGAGAGCTTTACCCGTTTAATATTTCTTGTTAATCCGCCGCAATTAATATCGCTGTGATATCTCACGCCGTTTTTTGTTATATAAACTGTATCCGGTATAATTTCCCCGCAGCACCGCTCACATGCGTAATACTTTCCACCGTTTGCATTGCGATGCAAAGGTAATTCACTAAATGACACCTTTTCTATAGAAAGATGAAGATGACTGCAAGCCTTCGTGGTATGATACACGGAAGCGTTATCCGTTATATAGACATAGATATCTGTACCGTCATTTTCTTTGTCTTCACGCGTGAGGCTGCGCCCTGTCCATGCATGCCGTACCACCCGCTGCCGAAGCAACTGATTAGTAAATGCCTTGGGGACAAACAAGTATTTATCCGCATATTCAATATCCAGAATAATGTCTCCGTCCGTAAAACAATCCGAAAGCAGCACGAATCCGTTAATCTCATCAGAGACATCTGCAGGCAAATTATTTTGTAAAAGAGCGTACCCGCCAAGATAACTTAACGGTAGTTCTTTTATACCGCTTAAATCCTCTCCGAAAGTTTCCGTAATCGGTACAGCAAGTGCCAATTCTTCTGCGGTTTGTTCTGCGGAATACCTGATCTTGATCTGGTTGTCAAGAACGCCGAATATACTCAAAAACCCCGCAAAGAATATAATGAAAGCGCTTAGCGCTAATGCTGCTTCAACTGTTATGATTCCGGGGGCAGATGCGGATGTCTCCGCGGTTCTTCGTGAAAGGCTCAGTGAGGGTGTCCTGGTTTTCATAGCATTAGAAAGATCCTTTGAAATCCGGAGAGATAGATTTTTATTTTTTATTTTCAAACATTTATCTTCTTTTGCTTCGCTTCCCCGAAGAGACATCCGTATCCACCTCCTAATTTACATAAGCAGTGACTGCTCCGTACGAAAATCCGGAATTACATGAAATCTCATGATTAAACATAGTAGGTAAAAGTGGAAATAACGCTCTTGAACTCGCTGTCAGTTTTATCTGCGCAGCGTATACGCAGTTCTGCATATAAAAATCAGGCTCGCAAGTACGAATATTTCTTTGAATAACGTCCATCATACGATAGCTTGTTTTTTCTCTGTTTGATAAAAGCAGCAGTATCCTAAGATAATCTTCATAAGATAATCCGGCTCCGGGTTTTTCACCGTGTGATGCTTTAAGCAGCGGTACCGTTCCGCCTGCCAGCAATGTTCGCACTTCGGATATTGCATCGCGTAGTGACCAAATCAGTATGATCATTACTTTAACGGCTTCTACCAGCGCCGGAAGCATGGTCCATCCAAAAGCTGCCGCTGCAATAGCTTCGGCTATAGCCATATCACTCGCGCTTGTTAAATAATACGTTGTATTCGGAACCATTCTGAGCCCGACAAGTTCGGTTACCACCGCCAGAAGATTATCACAATCGCTTTCATACCCTTTCAAAATATACTCTATCTCAAGTCCTCTTCTGTTTTCCGAAGTATAACAGTCAGCCTTTCGAATAATGTATTCGTTAAACAAAACGCTGTCTAATGCTTCTGTCTCATATTCAACGGATTTTTCAGATTTAACCTCATTTGGCAAATCAGAAGGTAGCATTGTCATATCTAATTTTTCGGTTGAGACATCGCCGGTGTCATCAATAACTAGCGCAAGTAAACCTTTTTTTGCCCAGTCGGCAAATTCATCGAGCAGATTATCATAGTATTCTTCTGCCTCCTCTTGCCATATTGATACTTCCGCAGCCTCTTTATTTTCATCCGGATTGGCATTATCTGTATCCTCTTCAATCTGTTCTATTTTTTCTTCTATCGCATCAAATGAAAAATCCGAATCACTGATTTCATCAAGCAATCCTTTTTCGTCTGATAATTCCAGGCGGGAAAAAATATCTTTTGCCATTTCTGCGATACCGGCTTCCCTCATATACTCGCATACACATTTGCGAAAAAGTTCTCCATTATCGTCAGTAATATGAGCTTGTGTTAAAGCAGATACATCCTCCACTGAGTATGCAAATAAGTCCTTTCCGAAAGAGATTACGTCCGTATTTTGTCCGGAATTTTTTACTGCATAGTCACAAACTATGTCACACAATTCGCCTTCTTCCATAGATGCAAACAGCAGTAAGCCGTATTCATTCCACAAAAGTTCATCGTACATTGCAAAAGCCGATTGCAGTGAAGTATCCGCGCACATCATTACACGCAGCTTCAATCCTTCGCTTCGCGCCGATTCCAGCGATGTAAAAATGAGTGCAAGTATCGGCAGAAGTACAAGACTTAAAAAAATTGTTATGACTCCGCGCGGATTCTGTTTCACTTATTAATAACCTCCGTATATGGTGGCTGCGTTAGTATCAATACTGGTGAATATGTTATCTACAAGGTCTTTGAGTTCTTCTCTGAAAATAAGCACCAGCGCGATAAGCACAACCAGTATCAAAATTATTTCGACTACTCCGACTCCGGATTCATCATTCCAAAAATTATATTTATTATTCATTTAATCCTCCTTACCAGCTGATAAATGCCGGTATAATCAGTAATGCCAAAACAACGGCAAATAAGAGTATCATCGGCACTAACAATTTTGATGACATTTTTTCTCCTCGTCTTTTGGCAACCATAAGACTTTTTTCAAGCGCGCCGTTTGCTTCATCCCGCAAAAATGCAAGCAGCTCCGCTTTTCCGTTTTTTCGCTGGCTTTCCAATGTCCCGACAAACCTGAGATAATCATTTAAAGCGATGCGCTTCCCAAATTCAGTCAGGGCTTCCTCTTCCGTGTACCCCTGTCCCATGCGCCGCATAGCCAGATCCATTTCCTGATACAGCGGCTTCGCATCCGTCTTTGATTTTTTATAGTCTTCAACTATTCTCTCCCAAGCTTTTCTAATTGAAAGGCCGGCGCCTATAAGAACCGCAAGCTTTGAAACCAGCACCGGGTATTCGCTTTCCAGCTGTTCATCTCGCGACTTCTTTTCATTTTTCAGTTCTTCTTTTTCCCTGAATATCATTAGTCCTATTACCAGTAGAATCAACAATACTATTCCGGCAACAGCTCCGCTTTCTTTTCTTTCAAGATAATCAAGTTTGCTATCGCCCAACTGATTCGGTAAAATCAATTCTTTATCGTATGGATTTTCACTATCTGCTGCTTTTATATTTGCCTCTATCTGTTCTGCGGCAGAAAGCTCTCCTGACGGCGGATATAGTATCAGTTCCGTGCTATACCTGCGTATTTCAGTTCCGTATGTTATTCGCAATTCGGCGCTCGTCTTGTACCCGCCTTCAAACCTTTCCGGCTCTATTAAAACTCCTGCATACGTCACAAGTCCTACTTCTGACATGCGCCATTTACATTCTGCGCCGTTCTCGAGGTACGTAAGTTCAAGGTTCAGATTTTTATCTACATAATTCAGACTTTCATTTTCGCCAAGTATTCTTTCAAACATCTCAACCTTTGAGGCTTCAAACAATACATCGATTTCTTCTTCGGTATATTGCCTGCTGTTTACGCTTACTTCTATCGGGATTTCCTCTCCTTCATATTCTGCGACAAGCTCCAGCCTGGTATTGCCCTTGCCCGGTTCTTTCCGGATAATACTTTCTACATTTTTCCTTATACCATCCGCAAATAAAACCGATATAGAAAGCACCACTCCGACTGCAACTACCAGCAGAATCGTTCGAAGCAGTTTTTCGTCCTGCTCGCGGGCCACTTCTTCAGGGTTTCTATCCGGATACAGCAAATTCAGCATCTTAATCCGTTCGGGTGAAACCGCCTGAATGTGAAGCCTTTTTCTTGTGCGATAATATATGTCACAAAGTTTCATGATTGCTTCATTATCCTTTCGCCCAAATAAATAGAGAAAATATATACTAACAGAAGAATGCTCATGATTACTCGCCCTGACAATCCACTATACATAGGTTCCATAAACTCCGGACTTGTGATATTCATATACAGAATAATTCCTATAGGCATAAGACACATAATCCTTTGTTCTAATCGCTTGCCGGTCATCATTGTTTCGATTTCCTCAAACACACGTAATTTTGAATCAATAATATGTACTGTATGCTGCAAAATATCAGGAAGCGACCCGCCACTTCTTTTAGCAATTGCAAATACTTCGGAAAGCTCGCGAATCTCATCCAGACCGCTACGCACAGCAAGATCGGAAAATGCCGCTTCTATAGTGGAATTCATTGACAGCTTGCTTTTAATAATCTGGAACTCGCGAACTAACTCTGCATCCGCCCCGTATATTCCTCTCATCTGTTCTATCGCCTGATCCATAGCATTTTCTGCCGCAACTCCTGCACGAAGTGCCGATGTGAGCGCACTTATTCCATCGCGAAACTGCTTTCTCATACGATTACTTCTTCTTTCCCTAAGCAGAGTTTTGTACACTTTAATAAAAAGGGGAAATGCCGCCGCAAATATCAGCACCGGTATCAAGCTATTGTAAAAAATCAAGCTGACACAAATATCAATGATTGCAAAGAACAAAATCCCAACAGAAAATTCCAAAAGGCTTAAGTTATACTTCGCATAATCCTGCGCTTTCGAGTTTTCTCTTTGACGAAAGTTCTCCCGTTTTAACGAGTCCCTCTTTTTCTCTGTATTCAAAAAGTGTTTCAAGTTCAATTTTGTCATTTATATATTCCTTCACTTCCATTATTGAAAGAACTCTTCTTGATCCGTCACGCATTCGCCCTAAATGAACTATGATATCCAGTGCTGATGCTATCTGGCCTCTGATTGCCGAAAGCGGCAAATCGCCTCCCATTAGTACAAGTGTCTCAAGCCTTGTAAGCATATCTTTGGGCGAATTCGCATGCCCGGTTGAAAGTGATCCGTCGTGGCCTGTATTCATAGCCTGGAGCATATCGAGAGCCTCGGCGCCACGCACTTCTCCTACGATTAACCTGTCAGGACGCATTCTCAATGCAGTTTTTATTAAATCGCGAATTGTTATTTCTCCTTGTCCGTCACTATTCGCATCTCGTGCTTCAAGACGTACGAGGTTTTCAACTGTAAGCTGTAATTCGGCAGAATCTTCTATGGTAACTACGCGTTGTCCTTCCGGGATGAACTGAGAAAGTGCATTTAGAAATGTAGTCTTCCCCGATCCGGTACCACCGCTGATAAATATGTTGTATCCTGCCTTGACCAGTTTTTCCAAAAATATCGCTGCTGCTTCTGTGATGCTTTTCTTTTCAAGAAGGGCTTTCATGTCTATCGGTTTTGCAGGAAATCTTCGGATTGTAATTACCGGACCGTCAGGTGCAGCAGGCGGCAGTACTACATTTACTCTGGCGCCATCCGGAAGTCTTGCGTCCGCAATAGGGCTCGCGGTATTTACAGATCTGTTGACGCCGGATACAATTTGCTGAATTATGTCTTCCAACTTCTCGACTGAGGAAAAGGACTTGTTCCATTTTTCTATACGCCCGTTTTTTTCGTAATAGATTGACTTGCTTCCATTTACCATTACTTCGGATATTTCCGGATCATCAAGAAGCTCCTGCAAAATATCCAGCCTGCGAAACGAATCGAATAATCCTTTTCTGATTTTTGTCAAATGCACCGCCCCGAGTTTTGATATGTCTTCGTCTGTACATATGGCCCTGTCAATTAATGCAAGCATTTGCTCATCGGATAATTCGTGCGAAAGATCTGTTTCTTCTATAATCGACTGCCTGAGTTTTTCTATCAGCAGTTCTTCATCTTTCATTGGCGCTGCCTCTTAATATCTCTTGAGCAACCTCTGCGGGCTCGCGAACAGAACCGTTTTGTGACATTTCCACATAATGAAGCAATCTGCTGATATCCGGCTCCGGCTTCCAGCTTGATAGCTTTGCGCCGCTGATTTCATCTTCAAGCGTCGGAACTATTACTATGTTACTTTCGCGCAGAAACTTTTCCGGATGAGTCACTGCATTCCCGACATCAATCACGATATTCTTAAATTGATGCAGATTGTAGAAGTCGGTAATTATTTCCGAAAGAGTGATACAATCTGATTCTTTAATGTCTTCCGGCACAACAACACCCGGTAAAATATACAGCCCGTCATTACCGCGCAGATAATCTGTAAGTACCATGCCATCTTTATCTTTTACATAATATCGATATATAAGTTCGGAAAGCCCTCTGTCAGAAGTTTTCCACTTGATTTCATCATGCACACAGTACTCGTCGAAACTAATAACAAGCGTATCTTCGTACCTGGATAACTGTCTTCCGATTTCAAGCGCCAGAGATGTTTTCCCGCATCTGCCGAGAGGGCTGTAGACGGCTATATGTCTCTCCTTGTCAGTGACATAATTCGCCGGACTTTCTGCACTTTTTCCGTATACTGTCATAATTTCCTCAAGAATTTTTTTAGCTGATTGATACTTATATATGGTGCTTCCGAAATCAGCTTCTCTCGAATTGTCCGTAAGAATAAAAACCGATGCATTCTGAATTGAAAGAGAAGGAATCTTATTGATAAGCTCACTTAAAAAATCTTCCGCAATAAGCAGTACATCCACCTTTCCGGAAACAATATAATCAATAAATATTTCCGGTTTTGTAAACGCACGGATTTCAAATTCTCGCCCCGCGCTGTCCCAAATGTATTTTGAAAAATTTTCTGCATAGTTTCTGTCATAATCGCACAAACAAAATATTTTTTTAGACATATTTCCTCCTAAATAAGTGTTAGTAAATACCCTGCCAGCATCATTGCGGCCATCGGGATTTTCCAGTTCTTTTTCCTTATCAAAATAATCAATGCCGGTATTCCTGCTGCGAGAACCGATAGAATAAACACTGTGATAAATCTTCTGATTCCGAGATATGCACATATGAGCGCGTACAACTTTACATCGCCGCCACCGAACAATTTCTTCTTGGCAAATGGCCGTCCGATTGCAATTATCATCACTGCTCTTAAAATAAATCCCAAATTGGGAAACAGAGCAAATCCTACAATAAATGCTGCCGCCAATAGTTCATTCGGTATAATATAGAGGCTGATATCCCAGATGCTTGACAGTACAAGGACTGTAAGAAGCATCCCTTCTTTGGGAGTCATTTTTTGTTCCTTTCGGTTTTAGGCTATAGTGTGGCGGAATGCCAAGATCTATAGATAAGCAAAGAGACTCTCTTTTTGACTTACGCAGTCATTGTAGAGTCTCTTTGTATATTTGGTCAAGTGACGTTTTGTCACATTTTTAGGTGGTTTTGGGGGCTTTTTCGGGGTTTTTGTGACGCTGGCGTCACATTTCTTATAATAGCCCCTGATATATGTCTCTTTTGCTTGTTCCGCGGTCGCGGGCCATCAGCTTCATGGCTTCTTTTTTGTCGATTCCCTGATCAAGATAATACTGCAGATGATCGGCAAGGGACATCTCTTCCCAGGCGGTTTCTTTTTCGGTTGGGGGCGCGCCTTCTATTACTATTACATATTCGCCGCGAGGTTCCGTCGTGTCATAATATGCTACGGCCTCGCTGGTAGTCATAGTGAGTGCTTCTTCGTGAATCTTCGTCAGCTCTCTGCAGAGCGTGATTTTTCGGTCGCCTATGGCGGAAAGAAGTAGTGATAAGGTCTTTTTCAGATGGTGCGGCGCTTCGTAAATGATGGAGGTGCGGCTTTCGCCGGCAAGTCTTGCGAGTGCTTCTTCGCGTTCTTTTTTATCTGTCGGCAGGAAGCCTTCAAAGGCAAAACGTCTTGCATCCATACCGCTTAGCGACAATCCCGTTATCAGCGCGCACGCACCCGGAAGTGAAGTCACGGCAAGCCCTTCCTCGCGGCAACGTCTTACCAGTACCTCGCCGGGATCTGATATCACGGGAGTACCGGCATCAGAAATGAGTGCAATATTCTTTCCGCTTCTTAATACATCCAGCAGTTCCTCGGCCTTCTCGTATTTATTGTGCTCATGATAACTTGTAAGCGGTGTATGAATATCAAAATGTGTCAGCAGCGCTCTGCTGTGTCGCGTATCTTCAGCCGCTATAAGGTCGACGCTCTTAAGCGTTTCAAGTACGCGCAGAGTAATATCGCCCATATTTCCTATGGGTGTAGCGCACACATATAACATACCGGCATCAGTCTTCATATAAACTACGCAGCTCCTCGGTATATATACCTTCACTCTCGTAAATGATGAGCGGTGCTTCAACCTGCAGCCATGCCCCGCCGCTTCTGGTTCCTTCTATCAGCACCATCTTGGCCTCGGAATTAACATAAGGATGTACCATCCTGATTCTCTTCGGTTCTAATTTATACTTTTCCATAGTGGCAAATATTTCTGCCAAACGGTGTGGCCTGTGAACCATGAAAAAATGTCCGCCGGACTTCAAGCAGGTAGCAGAAACTCTTATTACATCATCAAGGTTGCACATAATTTCATGTCTTGCAAGCGCCTTGGAATCATCAGGATTGGTAAGTCCGTGATTTTCATTCATATAAGGCGGGTTAACCGTAACCACGTCAAATGTTCCGGCGCCGAAATGCCCGGGGGCGTCCTTGATATCACCGGTTTCTATATGAACCCGGGACTGCAATTCATTCATAATAACGCTGCGTCTGCCCATGTCAGCAATTATATTTTGAATCTCGATTCCGGTTATATCCGCATCCGGATGGCGCGCGGCAATAAGAATAGGCACTACACCATTGCCGCTGCATAAATCCAGCACCTTGGCGTTTGCTTTTATATTTGCAAATGCAGACAGAAGTACCGCATCCATCCCGAAGCAAAAATGCGACGGTGACTGTATGATGCGGTATCCGTTTCTTTGTAAATCATCTATTCGTTCGTCTTGGTGAAGATCAATTTGCTGCATTTTTCGTATCGGGATTCGATCCCTTTCTGTGATGGTTCTTGCCGCCACGGTGTCCGTGATGGCGGCCGCCCTCGCGCTTCTTCTCGCCTTCCTGCTTTTTCTCGTTTTCAGACTTATTTGCCCCTTCAGTGAGCTGCTTTTCAGGCTTTATCTCCTGATTATTTCTCTGCTCTTTCTTGCCCTTAGGCTCGCGGCGCTCACGGCGCGGACGCTCGGGCGCAGGTTCCTGCTCAGCTATATTTTGCTTATCAAGTTCTTCAAGCCTCTCAAGAAAAGCGATATCTTCATCGGATATAATCTCTTCGTTCTTTTTGCTGCCGCGTCTGAACTCGAGTTCTTCCACCGGGTATTCGCGCAGCTCATTTGTATCGGCATCTACCTCTACAAGAACCTTTACTCTCTGGCGCAAAACATTTGTGTCCTGAACCACACCCTTAACATGCTCTGTTTTATGAACTACGGTATCGCCGTTTCTCGGCATAGTGGAATTCAGATATTCGTAAGTCTCCTGCTCATTTTTCAGGCAGCACATAAGTCTGCCGCAGATGCCGGATATCTTAGTCGGATTAAGCGACAGGTTCTGTTCCTTAGCCATCTTGATTGATACAGGCACAAAATCCGGAAGGAATGTACTGCAGCATAAAGGTCTGCCGCATCCGCCGATGCCGCCCTGTATTTTAGCTTCATCTCTCACACCAATCTGGCGCAGCTCTATACGTGTTCTGAATGTCGCAGCAAGATCTTTTACGAGTTCGCGAAAATCTACTCTGTCATCAGATGTAAAGTAGAATAGCAGCTTGCTTCCGTCGTAGGTATACTCTGCCGCTACAAGCTTCATGTCGAGTTGATGCTCGGCTATCTTTACTTTACATATGCGGTAAGCTTCCGGTTCCTTGCTGCGGTTCTCATCCGCGCGCATTACATCTTCATCCGTCGCGCGGCGAATAATCGGCTTAAGCGGTTGCTTGAGTTCCTCATCAGGCACCTCCCTGTTGCCGGCCACTACCGTTGCCATCTCTCGTCCTCTTGCGGTTTCGACTATGACCAGGTCGCCATGTTCAAAAGTTTCCTCAAGCGGATCAAAATCATATAATTTTGCTGCGTTACGAAATTTAACGCTTATTGTTACTGCCATAACTGTCTCCTATTTTTTCGAAAGTAATATGAGTTTTTTG
>JAZRXC010000025.1:0-51768 GCA_045600025.1 Lachnospiraceae bacterium | reverse complement strand
TGCCTTCTACAGGCGGGGCTGATGTATTTATGCTCAACGTACATGGCGACAGCATGATTGATATGGGTATATATGATGGAGATAAAGTTATCTGCCGTCAGACCAATACCGCAAGAAATGGTGAAGTAGTCGTTGCTCTTGTTGACGATAGCGCAACTGTTAAGCGCTTTTATAAAGAAGAAGACCATTACAGACTTCAGCCGGAGAACTCTTCTCTTGATCCAATTATTGTTGATCATTGCGATGTACTTGGATCGGTTGTAGGACTTGTTCGCTTCAATATTCATTAATCATTTGCAACACAAAAAAGGAGCCTTAAGGCTCCTTTTTAATGTGTAATAATCTTACAGTGATATTATAGTAGCATCCTGAGCATTCTTGGGCAGGGCTTCTTTTGAAGCGGAGATACTCATAATAAATGTAACACCGAATTTATCTCCAAGCTTGCAAAGCTCATCGATAGCTGCCTCTATCTCTTCTGCTGACAGATGTGCAAGCTTTAAGAAGCTGTCAAGATATACCTGCTCTATGTCATGATCCTGAGAAATGATACCGCACAGAAAACCAACAAAACCTGCATATGAATGAATCGGGTAATCAAACAGGTTTATGAGACGAATCTTTCTGTCTAATTCATACATGTGCTTGGTGCTCTTGTCGATGAATACAACAGAACCGTTGGCTTCTTTTGCAGCTGCATTTGCCTTCTCAAGTAAATGTGTAGTCTTGCCTTTTCCTTTTTCTCCGGCAATAATCTGAATCATTGGCGTTCCTCCTTGTGCACATACATATAAGTAGGTGCACTTCAATTATAGTATATAATTCCGAAATGTACAACTGCGGATATATTTTATTTTAATAAATCGGGTCTGCGCTCTTTTGTCCTTGCAACAGACTGCGCATGTCTCCATTTGGCGATTTCTGCGTGATTGCCTGATAACAATACATCCGGAACCTTCATTCCGTCATATTCAGCGGGCCTTGTGTATTGAGGATACTCAAGTAGTCCATCAGAAAATGATTCTTCCTCACCGGAGTCGGAATTGGTTAATACCCCGGGGACATTTCTTGAAACTGCATCAATAATTACGCACGCAGGAAGCTCTCCGCCGGTGAGAACATAGTCGCCGATTGAGATGTTATCTGTTACTATCTTCTCTAATATGCGTTCATCAACACCTTCATAATGGCCGCACAGAATAATCAGATCCTCTTCATGTGCGAGTTCACGCGCCATATTTTGGTCAAATACGCGTCCTTGAGGAGTTACATATATAACTCTCGGCTTAGAACTCATATCCTTCGTAATATCAGCATAGCAGCGGTCTATAGGGCCGGCCTGCATTACCATACCTGCACCGCCTCCGAAGGGATAGTCATCTACTCTTCCCTTCCGCGCCGCATCAGCGTAATCACGAATATTTACCACGTTAGTGGAAATAATACCTGCCTTTTCAGCTCGTCCTATGATACTCTCACTAAGTATATTTTTAACCATCTCCGGAAATAGAGTCATTACGTGAAATCTCATAAATCAGTAAGGCCCTCCAAAAGATGTACTCTTATATAACCATCTTCAGGCTTGATTTCAAGCACGCAGTCATCGATTACCGGAATGAGCAGATCATTCATATTCTCTCTTGAGACGACATATACATCATTTGCTCCGGTTTGCATTACATCGTCGAGTTTACCAAGCAACTGCCCGTCTTCATCAATAATATCAAGCCCTAAAAGGTCGGCGACATAGTGCTCGTTCTCGCCGAGAGGTATCGCATTTTCTCTGGAAACAAGAATGTCACAGCCCTTATATTTTTCAATATCGTTGATATTATCTATGCCTTTAAACTTAAGGATAGGCGTACCTTTGAAATACTTGACACCTGTTACCTCAAGATTAACCGGCCCGTTTTTCACATCTAATATAACGTCTTTTATATAATCAAATCTGGACACATCAGAAGTAGTGGGATAAACATTTATCTCACCTTTTATGCCATGTGTACTTGTAAATATTCCTACTCTGAAAAATTCCTGCATAAGCTTTGGGGAAGGCAATGCCTTCCCCTCAAAAATCAGTCAATATCAAGAGAAGCTATTTTATCTTCTTTGATAGCGGCTACCTTAAGGACGCTGCGAATTGATTTCGCAATGCGGCCCTGTTTGCCTATGACCTTACCCATGTCGCCGGGAGCGACAGACAGATGAAGTACTAACTCGCCGTCGACTTCCTCTTCTGTAACTACTACGGCGTCAGGATCGCTCACAAGCGCCTTTGCAATTACTTCAATTAATTCCTTCATCAGTGACCTCCGATTATTCAATACCGGCGATCTTCAGAAGCTTGGCAACAGTTTCGGTGGGCTTAGCACCGTCGTTGATCCACTGTTTAGCCTTCTCGGTGTCAACTTTGATTACGCTGGGCTCTTTGTTGGGATCATAGTAACCGATTTCCTCGATGAAACGTCCATCTCTGGGTGAACGAGAGTCAGCTACGATGATTCTGTAGAACGGAGCTTTTTTTGCACCGATTCTGGTAAGACGAATCTTAACTGCCATAATATATTTCCTCCTTGTTATGCTTATAATTAGAAGGGAAATTTCAGGCCACCGCGGCCTTTCTTCCCTAACATTCCACTCATTTGCTTCATCATTTTTCGAGATTCCGAAAATTGTTTGATGAGGCGGTTTACTTCGCTTATATCTACTCCGGCGCCTTTTGCTATGCGTTGACGTCTTGACGGGGTGAGTATATCCGGATTGGCACGCTCCTTGGGCGTCATGGAGTAAATGATACTCTCAACGCGCTTCATAGATTTTTCGTCAGGCATCTCGACGCCTTTTAACTTGCTGCCGAGTCCGGGAATCATGCCGAGAAGCGACGACATATCTCCCATCTTACGAAGCTGCGCCGATTGCTCAAGGTAATCATTAAAGTCAAATTCAGACTTTTGAATCTTGCCTGCGAGCTTCTTGGCTGCTTCTTCGTCATATGAGGCCTGTGCTTTTTCAATAAGTGTCAGCACATCACCCATACCGAGAATTCTCGAAGCCATGCGATCCGGATAGAAATCCTCGAGATCTTCGGGCTTCTCACCCATGCCTGCAAAATATATCGGCTTGCCGGTTACTGCTCTTGCTGAAACGGCCGCGCCGCCTCTTCCGTCACCATCTAATTTAGTTAGTGCGAGGCCGTCGATACCGATTGTTTCGGCAAATGATGATGCTACATTGACAGCATCCTGTCCGGTCATCGCATCGACTACAAGTATTGTAATATCAACATTTATAGCCTGTTTGATGCGGGACAGTTCTTCCATCATGTCTTCATCGATGTGTAGTCGTCCGGCAGTATCAAGTATCAGTAAATCTTTGTTGTTTTTCTTGGCAAATTCCAGTGCTTCGGTTGCAATGTCTACAGGATCAGCTTCAGTACCTTTTTCAAATACTTCTATAGAGAGTTTTGATGCGTAGGTTACGAGCTGCTCTATTGCAGCGGGTCTGTATACATCAAGTGCTGCTATGATTGGTTTTCTGCCGCGACTCTTATATTTTGATGCAAGCTTGACGGATGTTGTTGTCTTTCCTGCGCCTTGAAGGCCGCACATCATAATGATGGTTAAGCTTCCGGGAGCATTTAGTTGCGGCGTTGATATCGTGCCGCCCATGAGAGCCGTCAGCTCTTCATTTACTATCTTGATGACCATTTGACCGGGTGTGAGGGATTCTAATACATCACTTCCGATGGCCTTTTCTTCTACAGACTTAATAAAGTTTTTTACTACTTTGAAGTTGACGTCGGCTTCAAGCAGCGCAAGCTTTACTTCTTTTAATGCTTCGTGTACGTCTGCTTCCGTTAGGCGTCCCTTGCCTCGTAGGTTTTTAAAGACGTTCTGTAGTTTTTCTGTTAATGCTTCAAATGCCATTATAGGTTTTCAATTTCCTTGATTATGTCGTCTCGGTGTGCGTTGTCGCTTTCCTCAATACTTTTTCGAAGCCGGTTTATTAATTCCTGCTTCTTTGTGTGTGTTGCTACGAGTCCGAGTTTTTTTTCGTATTCGTCTAAATACTTTTTGGTTCTTGTGAGGCTGTCGTGTACGCCTTGGCGGCTTATGCCTTCGGCTGTTGCGACCTCACTCTCGGAGCAGTCTTCAAAATATACTTCTTTATAAATGCGGCGCTGCTGTTCGGTGAGTAGTTCTCCGTAATAGTCAAATAGCAGTGCTTTTAAGTAAATGTCTTCCATGGTTTTTTTCTTGTAAAGTAAAAGTCCTTTACGCACAGCTTTTGTATAATACTATGCATAAAGAACTTTGTCAAGTGATTTTGCTTTACAAATATAGTGACAAATGTGTGCTACCGTACCGCCTCCTCACTCGGTCGTCTTCACGCACACTTAAAGAGGCGCAACTCGACGGACCGATTTGTCGCCGCCTTCGCGGCTCGTTTTCCACTGTAGTCGGACGCCGTAGGCGCCTCTCCTGCATCCGTCGGGCGCTTCTTACGGTGCGTATCAGACGCAGAGCCTCGTCGGCGCGTAATAGGCGACACGTTTGCCGTTGCTAATGTGCCGCATATTACGCAGGGATAAACTCACCAAGTGCGAAGGAATACAGAAAACGAGCTTTTACGGAAAGGTCGGGATAAGCGCCTTCGAGTGCACGCTGATAATAATCAAGCTGAGTTTTGTAATGGTCTATTAGGATGTGCTCCTCACCTTCCCTGATTCGGTCGGTCTTGTAATCTATGATGGTAATCCCATCATCCTCGATGAGATACATATCAATTATACCCTGCACGCGCACATAATCATCATCAGAAGCCTCAGGATCAATAACAGAAGGGGTGATACCAAGCGTAAAAGGATGCTCACGGAACAAGCCGCCGAGTTTATAAATACCGGCTATCTTCTGCCCCATCTCAGATTTATAAAATGCTGTAATAAGCTCAGGTGCTATACTGCTTACAATATCATTTGCAATAAGCCCACGTTCACACAGCCCACGAATCAATTCGGAAATATAAGAAATATCATCAGCCTTATCCGGCTCAAGCTTTTCCATAATCAGATGATACGCAGTACCGAGCTCTGCTCCGCCAAGCCCTTCAATTAAAGGCGCAAGATAACCTGTAGAATAGCCCTCGTCAGATTCATAATCTGACGCTTTAAGCGTCGAAACACTGTAGGAGCTGTTAACATCAGAAGGCTTATATAGCTTAGGAAGCTTATCCGGAATCTGAGGCAAAGTTGAATTTTGCGCGGAAAAATCCGGAGAGTATTTATTTATAGGCAGGTCTTTTATATCAATATCAGCATACGTATGTAAATCAAAAGCAGCCGGATTATTATATACACCGAGTGTAATAAAATCGATATTTGACTTTGCCTTTTGTACAAGGTAAGAAGAACATCTTAGCAGATATTTGATAGGTACTTTTTCATAAGTACAGGGATTTGAGCTTATAATAATTAATTTTTCCGACGCACGCGTCATGGCAACATATAATAGACGTTGCATCTCCTGCTGATTTTCATATATCAGCTGCGATTTCAATGTATTATACGAGATCGAATCATCTTTTGTATTTTTCTCATAATTAATATCTCTGGTTGCTATGCAAGAAAATGAGGAAATTATATCTTGTTTTGGAGTTTGAAAAGTGTCAGACGCAAATGGCAGGAAAACAATAGGGAATTCCAAGCCTTTGCTCTTATGATAAGTCATCACATGAACTTTATTTCCAAGGTCAATTGAAGAACTGTTATTTGCCGTAAAGTTTAAATCCGCAGCTTTCAACATATCAATGTACTCAATAAATTCATAAAGGCCAGTGTTTGAATTTTTTTCCTGATCTAAAGCAGCGGCCTTGAATTGATTCAAAACGGAAATGTCTTTATGCACAGAATGCAGATAAGCCTCATAATTATAATCGCGGATAATATCAGAAATCAGATTGCAAATAGATATAGTAAGTATGCGATTACGATACGAGCTTAGCTGATAAATAAATGCCTTCATTCGCTCATCTTGTGAATTAATTACGGCATCATATAAGCAAATCTGTTCCAACGAGGGATTTGCATTTTTATATTCAAGAAGAATTTTCGCAATATCTTCTGATGAGAAGCCGACAACCGGCGTTGTCAGTACTCCGAGAAGATGATCGTCTTGTCTCGGATTAAGGATGATTTTAAGGAAAGAGACAATAAACTTGATTTCTTCTGTATTCCATAAACTCTCCTCTGCCGAGGAAGCGCAGGGAATACCGTTCTCACTTAAATAATTGACAATGAGTTTTACTTCCGGATTAGTCCTGACTAAAACAGTGATGTCTCCGGGGGTTATGAAATGCTTGTGACCGTCTTTATCAAAATATGAATAATCACTGTTAAGAAGTTCTATAATTCGATTGTTTAGTATTGCGAGTTGTTCATCCTTTGCAAGATTAGCGGACCTTTCGGTACCGATGAGATGAATTTCGGTAATATTATTGCAGGAATTTTCACAGCCCTTTTCCTGCAGGATTTTTTCTTTGCCGCATACGAGCCTTGAATAATGTTTGTAATCAATGCCCATAGTCTCAGGGGTCATAATCTGATCGAAAACGGCATTGACGGAATCGATAACTTCCCTGCTGCTGCGGAAATTATCGGTCAGGTCTACCAAGGTACCTGCATCAGGAGACAGGAAATATTTTAAGTATTTATCTTGGAATATTTTAGGCGTTGCGCAGCGGAAGTTATAGATGCTTTGCTTTACATCTCCTACCATAAAGTAATTGTCGCCATGTGATATTGAGCAAAGCAGGTCCTCCTGCAGCTGGTTGCTGTCCTGATATTCATCTACAACTACAAGGTCAAATTGATCCTGAAGAGATTTTTTCATATCCGGATTTTGGATAATACAATATGCCTCATACGCAATATCACCGAAATCAACAATATTCTTCTTGTATTTTTCTTCTTTATACCTGGCTGCAAATTCATCAAAGAGCTGCAAATAAGCTCTGTTTGTATTGCATGTAGAAATAATAGAATCTGATATTTTTGAGAAAGTCAGGTCAATGGGATAATATGATTTAAAGTCTTTAATATATTGTTTAACCAGTTCATTGTATTCGTATACTGCATTATCATCGGGGTTGGATGTGTCTCTGCATCTTCCGAGATTATAATCATTGGAGCTGTAAACATTATCATAAAACTCATCATAATTCGATACTCCGGATAACGCAGTATAGTAAGGAATCACACTTGAGATCAGTTTTGCCTTGAGCGAATCTGATATATTTAAGGATTCAGTCATATCCTTAAGATCAAAAACCACATTGGAAAAAATCTGTTTACGGCGCGTAATATCCGTATCCAAATAAGGTATATCGCAAAACTCTTTATGAACTGAGGCGGATATTTTCATGAGATTAGCGGAGAATAATTCCCTATCGCTCACAGATGCATATTTTGAATAGAGTTTATTTGTAATGGAGTCGAACAGGAAATTATCTTTATCTATGTTCCATACTTTTCCGGAAGTGAATTTGTTCAAAAGCTCGATGACATCTTTATCGCCGTCGGCCAGATGCTTTTCAAGAATTTTTTCAAAGACGGATTTCTTTATTTGAAGAAGTTCAGCCTCACTTCCTATCTTATAATCAGGATCAAGACCTGATGAAGAAAAATGATTTTTTACAATATCTCCGCATAAAGAATCAATTGTTGATATATGGGCAAACGGAACCAAAGCGCGCTGGCGCTGAAGATGAACGTTGTACGGATCGTCTACAAGAGCCTTATCTATTGCCTCTATGATCCTTCTCTTCATCTCTGCAGCGGCATCTACGGTAAATGTAACAATAAGCATGCGGCTTATATCTCCGCCTTCAATTATGCGGGATATAACATGCTCTTTCATAACAAATGTCTTTCCGCAACCTGCGCCGGCGGAAATCAGTATGTTACCTTTTCTATGTTGCACAACTCGCTCTTGCTCTTTTGTATATTTGCCCATATCAATCCTCGGAATCGGAAGAAAAATCTGCTTTGTAGCAAGCTTCTTTAAACTTGCAGTATGTGCAGGCATTACTTTGACCGGAATTATTATTAAGTGGATTCTTATCGATATTACCGGATAATATATCTCCTGTCAGCCTGATTGATGAATCTACTGCCGCCGTAATATAACTGTTATAGAAGTCCGGGATATTATCTTTGTCGATTTTATCATATTGATTGCATAAATCATCTGAGTCACTTGACTTAACATATCTGTCAGATGTGTTAATATATCGATTCTTTCCAGGAACGACATTTTTAGAATTTGCGTTGTAATAATCCATTGCAATTTTTTGATAAAGCGGCAATTGAAGTTTTTGGCCGTTTTCAAGTGACGCAAAATAAGTCCGGTTATTTTCATTATATTCGGAACTCTTGTAATCAATTACCCGCAGCGGCGAAGGCGAGACGCCGGTAGCGATATCAATTCTGTCAATTACACCTTTTAGCTTAATACCGTATTGCGCCAACACTTTATCATCTTCAAATTTAAACTCAAATTGATCGGGAACGTATTTGAATGTTAAGTCATTTTTCAGAGCGAGACACATATTGCAAAATGCGGTTTCGGCAGCTTTCTTCCATCTGCCAAGCAAATATTTACCGGATTCTTCATCAGATAAATCAAAGCCGAGCGCGATGCTGTCCGCTTTTTCAAATGCATATTTAAGAGCGGCTGAAATCATATCATTCGTAACTAATGAATAATCTTTTAGATTTTGATTTTTCAGGTATAAAAATGCATTCTCCAAAACAGAATGAACATAAGTGCCTCGGTCTGTGCTCTCAATTTTGTACACTTTTCTATCAGACAACTTAAGTGTTCGTTCAAAGAAATATTTATACGGACAGTCGGAGTATGTAGTGAGTGCCGAAATACTCAACGTATCAGATTTCATTATGGAATCTTCAAGCTCAGAGGTAAGACTGGTACAGTCAGAGTATGAAGAAACATTGTAAATGCGGTCAACAAGACCTGGGTCATCTTCAAGAAGTTTTGTTAATTTTGCTGCGTTTTCATAGTCGCCGGCGGCAAGATATTCGCCAAGGGCCATACAAATCTTGCTGCGTGAGGTAAGACTGCGTTCGTGGACACGCGCTTTAAGGCCGTTAAACAGCCCCAGAACGCGCAAAAGGTATAAAGACGGCTTCCTGTCTGCCCCTGTGATAAAATGATCGCTATAGGTCAAATAGAGCTTATCCGTCGGAGTGGCTAAAAGCTCATAGATGTAATACTGCTCTCTGAACAGGTTATCTATGCAGGAATTTGCAAGGATAAGATTGTTGTTTTTAAGTTCTTCTCTGTCTCTATCAGACAGTATTCCTCCTGCCGGGACACCGCCGGGCAGAATATCTTCGTTCATATTAATGAAGATAAGTACTTTAACGTACCCTCTGCGGCTTCTTCTGATATCACCGATCTGTACCTCATCGAGTCGCGGAGGCAAAAGCCCAAGGCTAAGCTCCTGAAAACCGGAAGCAAGTGTCATCTTTAACTGATGTGCGGATAGTCTCTTACCGGTAAGCATCTCTTGTGCTTCATCAAGAACCTTAATTACGGAATCAAATATTTTATCAGCGCTGTTTGAAGAGTAGTCAGTTGATTCGATAATGAGTTTCTGAAGATTAATCTTAACATTATAATCTTCGAGCAGTTTCAAAATTGAGTCAATAAATTCAGTATTTGTATTTGAGACCTGATAAGCAGTCCGAAAATCAATAAGCGGATTAATCACCGCATCTCTGATTTCATTTAATTTGTTCAAGTCATATCCTGAAAACTCTTTTGTGAATTCGGAACCACATTTTTTGTAACCTCTTATACCGGTTCCGATGAAATAATTCTCGAGTAAGTCAATATCATCATGAGATACGCCAGCAAGACCTGTTCTCAAAAATGAAAAAACAGATGAAATACTGAAGCCGGACTCTATTATCTCAAGAGCACCGAGAATAAATCTGACAAGCGGATGATTATGTAAATCGTCATGGCAATCAAGAAAATACGGTATGCCGTACTCTTCCATTGCACCGGTTATATCGTGTGCGGAATGATTCAAATCACCTGATACTATAGCAAAGTCACGATATTTGTAACCTTTTTCGCTGACCAGATAAGAAATAGTTTCAGCAGCAAATGAAGCTTCATCAGAAGGGTAATATGTATGATAAACATTAATTACATCCGGATTAATAATATCAGATGGTGCATTTTCCCCGGCTCGCAGATAATGCCTCTCAAGGTGTTTCAGTTCTTCAGGCCTTTCAATATCGGCATAATCATCGCACACATCGTGCAGAGTCTTAAGTCCGCAATGCTGTGCGCAGGTCTGAAGCTCTTTTGCAGTCTCTAGGGTTATGGCAAAAAGATCGTGACTTTCATAATTGCCGAAAACATTAATATCAGGTGATATGGTAAGAGTTGCCACAACCAGAAAAGCCCTGCTCATAATGTATTCAATAAGTTGATAATGCAGCGGTGAAAAGCCGGTGAATGCATCTATAACAATAAATGCATCGTCAAAATATGATGATTTATCAATTACGCTCAAAAGGCGGGACATCAATTCTTCTCTCGGAGAATTCTTTTCAGTATGCCCTTCATTGAAGGCTTTGAGAATTAGAGAGAGGTCATTTAGTTTTGACCTCAGCAAATCAGAAGCTGTTTTTTCAGAAGCGGCTGATAAATCTTCCGGAGTAATTCCGTATGATAAAAATTCTGATACAACAGTTTTCAGTTTTGTGATAAAGCCCTCTTTGTCAATCGATGACTCATAATATGAAAGTTCGCGGCTATGCTCATGAACTATCTTCCGAAGTAGCATGCTTTTACCGACTTCATCCATTGGAGAAGGCATGGAAAGTTCAAGCTCATCAAAAATCTTATAAGCAAGACGGTCAAAACTTTCTACTTCAATGTTAAATAAAACCCCGTTAGGGGAAAGCGCAAGCAACCTGCGTTCTGTCAGAAGCGTGTTCTGATCAGGAGTGATTACAATGTGCTTCCTATCGGGGTTATCGATTGAAGACTGTATAAGTTCTGTAAATATTTTGTTAGTCTTACCTGAGCCTTGGGCTCCGGTGATAAGTCTGAATGCCATATGCCTTCCTTAAGAGAAATAAATCGGGTCTTGGGCAGGTGGCGCCGCAGGCGCAATGTCAATAAGAGTCATATAAGGAACTCTTCCGCCCATGGACGGGACATTCTTCATGTCAAACTCACACGTCACTTTTACCCAATCGCGACTCTTATATGCAAACGAATCATCGCACTCGCAGAAATATCCCAAGAACTGGACATCATTTATGCAACAAGTCATGATAAAACGGCCGGGGACAAAGGTGTTCTTTGGTATGTCTCTCCCTCTGTAGACCTGAGCTAAGAAACGAAGCTTTTTGCCGATGTAATCTTCAGGGTGGTCACCGGCATCAAGATACCATATACCGAAATCAAGATCATCAATCTCAATGATGTCAGCCTTCATATCGTAAGGAAGCGGTTCCTTAGTCGGATCATACACCTCGCCATCCGGGCGCTCAAATATAAGCTGTGCCTGAGGATTAAATGTCTTGAATATTCTGCGGAGTCGTCCCCTGTCAATAATTTCAGCACATCTGTTAAAAATGATGAGTCCGGATGCTGCAAATTGAGCCATAAAAAGCTGACGCATATTTGATAAGTACATATCAGCCGTAGAAGTATCTACTGTTGAAAATACACCGTAGAACTCCCAATTACGAGGAAGTTTTCTGTCAAATAAACGGTCAAGCTCCCACATGCCGTTATACTCGATTAAAATCTGTGAGGGCTTATGAGTAGCAGCCTGCTCTGCAAGAAATTCATCATTTAGCTGATCCGGATCAGACAGGCGTACTAAAACAGCCTTGTTCTGCGACAGGAAAATGTCTTCGTATTCGTTGTCTCCGTCCTCACAAGCTAATATTAACGTCTTTGCTGAGTCAAAATCGGGACTTTCAAGTGTTTCTTTAAGTAAAGTTGTCTTACCGCTATCCATAAAGCCGGTAAAGACATATACAGGTACTTCCATTATTACTCCTTAAGGGCAAATGCTGCTGCAAGTTTTGCTTCATCAAGTTCGGTTCCGATTACGCAGATTTTTCCGGTATAATCGGGAGCGGCAATACGAAGCTCTTTTTCTGCAGGTACAAGATCAAATTCGCACCAACGGCCGTCATCAAGAGCAACCATGCCCTTTGAACGAAGGATAACGCCGTATTCGTTAGTATTTGCAAGTTTATCAAGCAATTCGGAAAGAGCATCATATGAATATTTATGAACTGTCTCACGGCCCCAGCTTGTAAATACTTCGTCTGCGTCATGATCATGGTGGTGATGATGGTGTTCATGATGGTGTTCATGATGATGTTCATGATGATGTTCATGCTCTTCGCATTCATCATCATCGTCATCTTCTTCCTCATCATGATGATGGTGATGACAACAGCAGTCAGGGTCATCACACTCTTCGCCATCGTGATGATGGTGATGGTGGTGATGTTTAGCTTCTTCAAGCATTTTCTCAATTAATTCATCAGAACTGTTCTTGCCGGTGAGAGCTGATTTTAAGGCATCCCCGGAGAGTGCATTCCAAGGCGTTGTAATAATAGCAGCACCGGGATTAAGAGTTCTGATAATATCGAGGCAATCTGAAAGAGCATCTTCAGCGATATCGCCTGTTCTGCTGAGAACTACTGTATCGGCATACTCAACTTGATTCTTAAAGAATTCACCGAAATTGGCAAGATACTTCTTTGCTTTTTTAGCATCAACGATAGTAATACCGCCCTGAAGCTCTATATGAGCCTCTGCGGGGGCGTCAAGGACTGCCTTTGCAACGTCTGATAACTTGCCTACGCCTGAGGGCTCAATAAGGATGTATTCGGGATGGAACTGCTCTTCAACCTTAAGAAGCGCCTCAGAGAAGTCACCTACGAGCGAGCAGCAAATACAACCTGAATTCATCTCGGTTATTTCAACACCGGCCTGTTTCAAAAATCCGCCGTCAATACCGATCTCACCGAATTCATTTTCGATTAATACAACCTTATGGCCGTTGAATACCTTGGACAGTAATTCTTTAATAAATGTAGTTTTTCCGGCGCCTAAAAATCCGGAAATTATATTAACCTGTGCCATGATTTACCTCTTATGCGTTTTTAATAAATGCTGTATAAGCCTTTACTGCTTCATAAATATCAGACTTGCTGCCGATTTCAAAAGGAGCATGCATGCTGAGAACTGCGATACCACTGTCGATTACTTCCATGCCGTAATTAGCTAAGATATAAGCGATGGTTCCGCCGCCGCCCTGGTCAACCTTACCAAGCTCAGCAAACTGCCAGTTAACTTTGTTATCATCGAGGATCTTACGAAGTGCGGCAATATACTCTGCTGATGCGTCATTTGACCCTGATTTTCCTCTTGCGCCGGTGTACTTATTAAATGCGATTCCTCTTCCGAAGTATGCAGCATTTTTCTTCTCAAAAGCACTTGCATATGTAGGGTCAAATGCAGCGCTTACGTCAGAAGAAAGCATGCGTGAATTCGAAAGGCATCTGCGAAGAGAAATACTCTCTTTGTATCCGAGCAGGTTAAGAATCTCAGCCATCATATTTTCGAAGAACTTTGATTCCATACCGGTAGCTCCGACGCTTCCGATTTCTTCCTTATCAACGAGCAGGCATACACCTGTTTTGTTTAATTTATCTGTATTGATAAATGCTTCCAGAGAAGTATATGCACAGATGCGATCATCATGGCCGTAACCCATAATCATACTGCGATCAAGACCGAAATCACGTGCGGGACCTGCAGGCACAACTTCAAGTTCTGCAGAGATAAAGTCCTCTTCTTCCATACCGTATTTCTTCTTGAGAATAGATAGAATATTCTTGGTAACAAGTTTCTTCTCTTCTTTAGCGTCTTTTGCCGGTTCGGAACCAACCATTACGTCCAGGTCTTCGCCTTCGATAACTACACGGCCCTTTTTCTCAAGCTGATCTGCTGATAAGTGAATAAGAAGATCGGTAATGCCGAGAACGGGATCGCTCTCATCTTCACCTATAACGATGTTTTTAACAGTGCCGTCTTTGAGCGCTACAACGCCGTGGATAGCAAGCGGAATGGTAACCCACTGATATTTCTTAACTCCGCCGTAGTAATGTGTATCAAGCAGGCAGAAATCAGTATCCTCATACAGAGGATTGGGCTTTAAGTCAAGTCTCGGAGAATCAATATGAGCACCGAGTATATTTACACCTTGCTCAATCGGATTCTTGCCGATATTTACAAGCATGAGAGTCTTGCCCATGCATGATGCCCAGAGCTTATCTCCTGCTTTTAATTTCTTGCCTGCTTTTATTGCAGCGGTAAGAGGCTTATATCCTTTTGCTTCCGCTAACTTGATGGACTCAGTTACACATTCGCGCTCTGTTTTGCATTTTGAAAGAAACTTGCGATATCTTTCGCCGAGTTCGGTAAGTTCTTTTTTGTCCTTAGCAGTATATGTCTGCCATGCGTTTTTACGTTCCATATTATCCTCCTTAAAAAATTGAGGGATACACCTTTTGCGTATCCCTCGATAGTAGTTTTAAATTTATGCTCTTGAAAGATACTCGCCTGTTCTTGTATCGATCTTAATAACGTCACCTTCATTGATGAAAAGCGGTACGCTAACCTGTGCGCCGGTCTCTACGATAGCGGGCTTGGTAGCACCTGTTGCGGTATCACCCTTGAATCCGGGCTCTGTGCTGGTAATTGTAAGTTCAACGAATAACGGAGGCTCGATTGAGAATACATTGCCGTTATGTGAGCAAACCTTAACCATCTCATTCTCTTTGACAAACTTCAGAGAATCACCGATCTGATCTGCGGTAAGTGCCATCTGATCGTAAGTGTTAACATCCATAAAATAGCTGAGATCGCCATCCTTGTACAGATACTGCATATCTACACGGTCAATGCGAGCTTCATCAAACTTTTCAGTGGGTCTGAATGTACGCTCTACAACGCCACCGCTGACGATGTTCTTGAGCTTAGTACGAACGAATGCAGCGCCTTTACCGGGCTTAACATGCTGGAATTCGATAATCTGCCAGATGCCGTTCTCAAACTCAATTGTAATACCGTTTTTAAAATCTCCTGCTGAAACCATAAGGTGTCTCCCTTCAAATTAAATACTCGTTTATTTTAGTATATTGTTAACCTTTTTTCAAGAAAAATATGGCAAATATGCGTTATTTTCTCTTCTTTGCAATCTTTTCAATTTCTTTTATAAATGTATCAACATCCTTAAATTCTTTGTAGACAGAGGCAAAACGCACATAGGCTACATCATCGAGCTTACGAAGTGCTTCCATAACCATCTCGCCGATTTCCTCAGTGTGTATCTCACGTTCTTCTTTTGACAGGATCTGTACTTCTATCATATCAATCGCGGCGCCGATTTCCGCAACGGATATAGGACGTTTATAGCATGCTTTGTAGATACCGCCTTCAAGTTTAGCTCTGTCATAAGGCTCGCGCATATCATTTTTCTTTATAACCATCATAGGAACGGTTTCTACTTTTTCATATGTAGTAAAACGCTTTCCGCAGACTTCACATTCGCGGCGGCGACGTATTGAATTAGTCTCTGTGGGTCTTGAGTCAATTACTTTTGAATCTTCGGCATTACAAAACGGACAGTTCATATGACCTCCTTAATTCATTCCGAACTCAGACAGTTTAAGTCCCGGGTTCCTTTCCTCTACCATTCCGACGCTCCAGCTGTTTACAAAGAGAAGCAGCGGCCTATCATTCAGATCGGCAATTCTCTTCATATCTGAAGTGCCGTTGATAGTGTTAACATCTATGTTTTTATTTTCAATCCAGCGTATGTGTTCATACGGGAGCTGTTCCATACCGACTTCAACGTTGTATTCGTTCTTTAATCTGTATGTGAGAACTTCAAATTGCAGCACGCCTACAACGCCGACGATTATTTCTTCCATACCTGTTCCGATTTCACGGAATATCTGGATGGCACCCTCCTGTGCGATTTGAGTAATGCCCTTGACAAATTGCTTGCGTTTCATAGTATCAATCTGACGCACTCTTGCAAAGTGTTCAGGGGCAAATGTAGGTATGCCCGGGAAGCTGAATTTTCTGCCTGCAGTAAGTGTATCACCTATAGCGAAAATACCCGGGTCAAATATACCGATAATATCTCCGGCGTAGGCTTCTTCTACTATGGTTCTTTCATCAGCCATCATCTGAGTGGACTGATTAAGCCTGATTTTTTTATCCTCGCGGACATGATTTACTTCTATGCCTGCTTCATATTTTCCGGAGCAAATACGCATAAACGCAATCCTGTCGCGGTGGGCTTTGTTCATATTTGCCTGAATCTTGAATACAAAAGCGGAAAAAGGCTCCTGCGCGGGATCAATTACGCCAATGTCGGACTCTCGGGCAGCAGGGGATGCCGTCATATTAATAAAGTGATTCAAGAATATCTCTACACCGAAATTAGTCAGCGCAGATCCGAAAAATACCGGGCTGAGCTTTCCCTCTGATACAAGTTTCATATCAAGCTCTGAGCCGGCTCCGTCAAGAATCTCTATATCATCACGAAGCTGCTGCATATAGTCTGCGCCGATTTTAGCTTCAGTAGCAGGATCCTCAGGATCAAGCTCGCTGGAGGCGATTTCACGTGTTCCTGCGCCTTCGGCAACAAATGTTGTAATGCACTTTTTATCGCGCTCATATACGCCTTTAAAGCTCTTTCCTGAGCCAATTGGCCAGTTGATGGGACAGGTCTCTATACCGAGAACGCTTTCTATATCAGACATCAGATCAAAAGGATCTTTAGCCGAGCGGTCTAATTTATTAACGAATGTAAATACCGGTATATGGCGCAGCATACAAACCTTGAAGAGCTTAATAGTCTGAGGCTCTACGCCTTTTGCTCCGTCGATTACCATTACTGCTGAGTCAGCTGCCATAAGAGTACGATATGTATCCTCAGAGAAATCCTGGTGCCCCGGTGTATCAAGAATGTTTATGCAATAGCCGGAATAATTGAACTGAAGCACGGAGGAAGTAACAGATATACCTCTCTCTTTTTCAATTTCCATCCAGTCCGATACGGCGTGTTTTGTATTCTTGCGTCCTTTTACAGTACCTGCCAGATTAATAGCACCGCCATAGAGCAGGAATTTTTCCGTAAGGGTGGTTTTACCTGCATCGGGGTGTGATATTATGGCAAATGTACGACGCTTATTAATTTCTTCAGATATATTGCTCAATGTGTTAACTCCATATATTGTTTTTTAACTATAAAATAATACTATATTTTGTGCTTTTTGCATAGTACAAATTATGGTATAATACAAAGCCGGAGGATAAATATATGGTATTTACAGTTGATATAGGCAACAGTAATATTGTGGCCGGAGTCGTATGCGGCAAAGGTGTTCGTTTTGTTGAAAGATTATCGACAGACAGAGAGAAAACAGATATTGAATACTCTGTTTTATTTAAGACTATTTTAGAACTTCATGATGTTTCTTTTGACGGAATAAAAGGAGCTATCATATCTTCTGTTGTTCCTGAGCTTACCAATATTATTGCAGACGGCATAGAAAAGCTTTTGGATAAAAAACCTCTTATAGTAGGACCGGGAGTTAAAACCGGTCTGAATATTAAGATAGATGATCCTGCGCAGCTTGGAGCTGATCTTGTTGTTGCAGCGGTTGCTTCTATAGCGGAATATCCTCTACCTCAGATTATATTTGACCTCGGAACCGCCACCACTATCTCCTACGTAGATGCGCAGGGTGCATATCAGGGAGTTGTAATAACAGCCGGCGTACGCACTGCAAGTGATTCAATAGTAAGCAAAGCTTCGCAGCTTTCAAAAATCAGCCTTGAAGCACCTGCACACGTAATAGGTAAAAATACGGCCGACAGTTTAAAGAGCGGTGCTGTTTACGGAACTGCGGCAATGATGGATGGAATGATTGACAGAATTAATTCCGAGACGAATTCGGATGCTGTAGTAATTGCAACAGGCGGTATTGCTGCCGAAATCATCGGAAGCTGCAAGCATGATATTATATACGATGATGAACTTCTGCTTAAGGGATTGTATATAATCTACAATAAGAACTGATAAAGAGCTATGGCATAGTAAAAGGAGGTCCTGACGGGCCTCCTTAATTGTTATGACAAATATTACTGCGGATTAGCAGCGCCGGGGTTAGCAGCAAAGGAGCGTGGCAACCACGCTCCTGAAAAAGTTTTAAATTAGGCCTGCTTCTTAGGAAGTTCAAATTTAAGATCCTTGGTTGCGCCGGCCTTGAGTACGTAGCTGTCGGTATCATGCTCAAGCATAGATACAACCTTTTTACTAATAGCAATACTCTTATGAAGATCAATACCGGTATTTACATTCATCTCTGAAAGCGCGTGTATTACATCTTCTGTCGCAACGTTACCAGTTGCATTGGGGATGAAGTTACATCCGCCTACGCCTGCAAATGAGGAATCAAACTGATAGAAACCTGCCTGCATACCTGCAAAGATATTAGCTATTGCAAGACCACGGGTATTGTGGAAATGCAGCCACCAGGTAGCTTCGGGGTAGTCCTTCTTAACCTCTGTGCAGATGTCATATACCTGTGTGGGATATGCCATACCGGAAGCATCTGAAAGTGAAATTTCGGTAATACCTACATTGAGGTAAGCCTCGATAATTTCCTTAACGTCTGATACGGGAAGTCCGTCATGATCCCAAGGGGAACCGAAAGCCATGGAAATGGAACCGGATATATCAATACCATTGTCATGAGCCTTATCTACGCATTCCTTGAAGCCTGCAACAGACTCGGCGGGTGTACGGTTAAGGTTGGCAATGTTGTGTCCTTTAGAAGCGGAAACATTGAGCTTAACCTTCTTGCAGCCGCACTCAATTGCACGATCAACGCCGCGAACATTGGGAATAAGCGCACGAAGCTCAACATCGTCCGGAACTCCTTTAGCAAGGATGGCCTTGAATACTTCATCAGTATTTGCCATCTGCGGTACTTTAACGGGGTGAACAAATGACCCAACTTCTATTACCTTGAAGCCGGCATCAATCATATCTGAGATAAGTTCTACCTTCTGATCAACTGTAAGAACAAAAGGAGCCTTAACGGCCTTGCCGCTGGGAGAAAGTACAGGATTGCCCTGCTCATCAACAGCGTCCTTATAAATAAAATTGCCGGCTTTGTCGCGCTTCGGAACGCCTGCTTCATCAAAAGCAATAGCTTTTTCATTCTGAAGTCCGTCACGAAGTCCGACTTCACATATGCGGGCATTCTTAACTAACTCTAATGACATATTAATGTCCTCCAATCTTAAAATAAGCCCCGCCACAGCATATGCAGCGGGGCCTTAAATAATCAATTACTTAAGAGCGTCGTTTGAATTGTAAGCAGTGTACTGAACCTTCTCAAGTTCAGGATCATAGAACTCACCAAAGAGCTCTGCATCTTCCTGCCAATCAGGATTCTCATACTCCCATGAAACCCAAGTGGTGTTCATGTAATGATGAAGATGAACGTTCTCAGAAGTAGCGTTGCCGCCCCATGTGCCGCAGCCGATTGAAGAAGTCATAGGCATACCATTGTTCATAGAACCGGAATTAGCCTTTGACTGAGGCTGACGAACCATGATACGACCAACTCTTGCGACCATAGCAAGACGATGGATATGGTCCTCATCAAATGAGAAGATACCAACTGAATGGCCCTTACCACCGCAATTGTTATGAATTGTCATGATAGCGTCGATAGCATTCTGGAATTCGCCGCAGTATTTATGAACTGCAAGAACTGTAGAAAGCTTCTCACGAGCCCAAATACCTTCAACACCCTTCTCATATACGCCGGTGCCGTGTGAAGCAATCAGGAAGCGCTTGTCAGCAGGAATCTCGAAGCCTGCGAACTTAGCCATATCTGCTGCTGAAAGAGCAACGGTATCAGAGATACGATGCATTTCTTCATCCCACATAGCATGCTGCATCTTATCCTGCTCTTCTTCTGACATAAGGTATCCGCCTACTGCCTGAAGCTCTGCAAGAGCTGCGTCCCAAATGCTCTCATGGATAATAACGTTACCATCAGCTGAGCAACCTGAACCGAAGTCAGAGGTCTTTGAACGCATTGTGTTATCAGCTGCATGATGAAGATCCCGGATAGCTGTTTCATCCCAAATCATGGTAGCATTACCTGCGCCTACACCGTAAGCGGGAGTACCTGATGAATAAGAACGACGAACAACACCCTGTCCACCGGTAGCAATAACGAGATCGCACTTTGACATCAGAGCTTCTGACATCTGACGATTGATCTTAATCTTCGGCTTTCCGTCCTCACCGAGACCGCCGCCGAGACACTGTACAAGGTCAGCAGGAGCACCAACTCTCTCAAGACCCTCTCTCATAAGCTGGCAAGTCTTGTAAGAAGTGCCTGCTGTACGGGGATGGGGGCTGAAAATGATGGCGTTACGAGCCTTGATTGCATAAATAGCATTTCCTGCGGGTGTAAGGTCAGGATTTGTTGCAGGGATAACGCAGGCAATAACACCTACGGGCTTTGCATAAATCTTAATCTTGCGCTCGGGGAGCTCATCAATGATACCTGTGCTCTTCTGACGAAGGCAATCACGGAGAATACCGCGAATCTTGAAACGCTTGTTCTCACGGCTGATGGGATCACCAAAACGGCTCTCTTTGATACCAAGTTCAACGAGCTCATGGAAAGTCTTAGAGTTAGCAACCTTCTGTGCGATTGAACGGATAGTGCGGTTGATGTCCTCTTCACTCCATGTCTCAAACTCAAGCTGAGCTTTGTCAGCTTTTGCGAAACAAGTCTCGATGTCATCGATCTGTTCCTGTGTCAGACCTTTAACTTCGTAGATTTCTTTCATATCTACCATTCTACTCATATTACAACTTCCTCCTGTGGAATTATATGATACTAATTATTCAATACCATTAGCTGCGAAGTATTCCTTAGCAGCATCAAGGCAACGCTGTGCATGTCCCTGAGCTCCGCGAACTTCCATCTCCTTGAGGTTAGGCAGCTCGATTGAAAGGGGACGCTCAGGCATGCCTTTAATCATGCTTGCGATATCAATATCACCTTCGCCTACATAGTAACGTGCTTCACGAGCTGTGTAGAGCATAAGGTCATCTTTAATGTTATCAAGAACAACATCTCCATCAGGGCCGGCAGGACCATCACAAAGATGAATGAAGCCGAAATACTTTTCAGGTGTACGAGCGAGTTCCGCGCCTGTAACACCTGCACGGCCTGCATGAAGTGTATCAACCATTACATATACGTTGTCGCGGGCTAATTCATCAATGAGAGTAATGTCCTCCTGGAGGTTACGAACACCTGCCCAAGGAAGGAACTCAATGTTATACTTAAGACCGAATTCTTTAGCATAATCAGCAATGAGACCTGCTTTTTCTACATACCATGCCTTATCACGAGTCCAGATAGAACCGAGAACATCTGTAGCGCCAAGCTTAGCTGCTGCTTCAAATGCAGGCTTGTACTCCTCGATATCAAGGTCCTTGCGTACACGTGCAAGTTCGATATCCATAACTGGCATATCATATTCCTTAAGGGCATTTTTTACTGCCTCAAAAAGAGCCGGATCCTTATCAAGCAGGAATTCAGGCTCACCGGGAAGATGCATAGGAATTGTACGAAGGCTTACGAAATCGTAGCCTGTTTCCTTTGCAATTCGAATCTGTTCCATGGGATCAGTTCCGGGAATTGTAAGATAAGCTAATGAAAACTTTCTTGCCATATTTACCTCCTAATAGAATATCTCTCTGATATTCATCATAATATGTCTTTATTATAACAGTAATTATAAATAAATCAAATAGAAAATGCAGAAATATTTTATTACTGAATATAATTATTTATCATTTTCCTGTTCGGAAAATTCATGCTTAATAACGGGTATGTTCGTCTCGGGATCAATGTAAGAAATAGTCATAAATTCCGATGTTGAAGCGGGCAATTTCTTTTTAATCAGTCGTCTTCTTACCCAATCTTTAATAAACATATAAATAACCGAGAATAGCGGTATTGCAACAAGCATACCGATAAATCCGAAGAAACCGCTGAAAATAAGTAGTATGCATAATACCCAGAATCCGGGCAGACCGGTTTTGTCGCCGAGAATCTTAGGAGCAAGAATATTTCCGTCAAACTGTTGAAGAATTATGATTATTATTACGAATTCAAGGCATTTAATCGGATCTACCATAAGTATCAGTATTCCACTGGGGATAGCACCGATAAAAGGTCCGAAGAAAGGAATTATATTAGTAATAGCAATAATAACAGCTACAAATTCCTTGTAAGGAATGCCGAATATGAGAAGTACAATGTAGCAAATTACGCCGAATATGAGCGAATCTATTACTTTACCTGTATAGAAATCTGTAAATGCACGATTAATTTTCTTTACTGCATGCAAAGTTGTGGATGCCTTCCTGGTGCTTAAAATTGAATACAGAATTTTTTTGCACTGAGCAGAGAAGTGTTCTTTTTCAAATAATACATATACAGAAATAATAATTCCTATGATTACATTTATGAAACCTATTGCAACATCATAAAGACCGCTAAAGAGAACATTTACCATATCGCCCAGGCTATGTAAAAGGTCAGTATTTATCCATTCGCTGAACTTATCGGCTATGTTATTGTATACATTTAATATAAAAGCAAGCGTATCCGGTGATTCTTTAAATAGATTATTAATAGCTTTCTGCGCACTTTCATTATATGTTGACAGATTTGCGGCAATCGTTACAACGCTTTCGTACAGTCTGGGGATAACCAGCCAAAGGATTGCAGTCAAAATTGCGAGCGTACTGATGAGTGTACAAACAACGCCAAGGAGTCTCGCCAGTTTAGAGGCTTTCTTTTTTTCACCTTTGAATATCTTTAAAGATAGTTTTCCGAATACTTTCTTTTCAAACACTTTAAGCAGAGGGTTCATTATATAAGCAAAAACGAATCCTAAAATAATCGGAGACAAAACATTTCCTATTTTTTCAAATACCGAAAATATTCCGTCACTGCCCTTTAAGCTTGTATAAAGAAGAAGGCAGGCTGCAAATGTCAGGAATGCAGTCAAACCGATATAAAAATATTTTTTATCGAAATTAAATTTCATGATGCCTCCTCTTCTTCTGCCGGCTCTAATTCAGCGGCAACATCTGAAAGAAATGTATTCCATGCATCCTCATGCTCAACATAATACAGCGGGCATAATTTACCTGTTATATCATAGTGCCTGATTACATGAGAAACGTCTAGATTGTAATAGTTTATTAGCCAAGCGGTAAGCTTAACGACTGATTCATATGTTTTGTCATTAAATTTACCGGATTCATCAGGATGACAAACTTCGATGGAAATCGTATCGGAATTCCTGCTGTTTGAACAGTAAGCAACTTCATCAATCGGAACAACAGCCAGTACCTCACCGTCAAGTCCGACTATGAAATTACTGCTGGCATAGGTGCTTGTATTTCCTGCTTGAAGAGAATTGAAGTAGCTACGATTACTTTCTGCGCTCGTGCCGGGGTTCCCGACATAATGTATTACGATATCATTTACCTTAAGCAAAGGAATTGCAGGTCTGGAATAAGGATTTACTTTTATGTAATCTTCCGTAACATATTCCGGGAAACCGAAACGATTTCTTACAGTGCCCTCTCCGTTCGGTAAAAGAGACGGGAAAATCAAAGCTATAATTATAATAATCACACCGAGTAATATGCGATAGTACCCGAATATTTTGTAATCGTATTTTTTGATGAAAGAAACAAGGAATTTGATTACAATCATCGAAGTGATATAAGCAACCAGCATGCCGAAAAGCAGAAACAGCAGCTCTTTTGTTGAAAAGTTTAAACCGTGCTTAACGATCTTCAGAAAACTTGCGCCACACATAATCGGGAGCGCAAGACAGAAAGAAAAGTCTGCAGCTGCAACTCTTGAAGCACCGAATATGAGTGCTGCAATTATAGTAACACCGCTTCTGGACGTACCGGGAACAAGAGAGAGAATCTGAAATACTCCGATAAACAAAGCAACAGAGACAGGTATCTCTTCCATTGTTCGGTATTTAAATGGTTTATTTTTATTGGCGCTTTCTACGACAATGAATATAAAACCATAGAAAATCAGCATAGCAGCTACAACCTGCCATATGTACAGGTGCTCATCAAGGAAATCGTCCAATAACAATCCTGCGATTCCTGCAGGGATGCAGGCAACGATTATATTTATCCAGTTATGGTAGATGCCGGCCTTTTTCTTATCGCTGATACCTTTGCGGAAGGGATTGAGTCTTTTGAAAAATTTGACAAGAACGGCAAGGGCGGCTCCGAGCTGAATTACGACTCTGAATACGCTTAAGAAATCCGCAGAGAAATCCATTGCCCAAAAGCTTTCGAACAATATAAGATGTCCGGTACTGCTTATAGGAAGCCACTCCGTAATGCCTTCCAGTATTCCGTAAAACAGAACTTGTATAAATAAAATAAAATTCATAATCTTTCCTTTAAATCTGCCAATCTATCGGTGTCTCGCCGTGAGAGGTAAGAAAATCATTTGTTTTTGAGAAGTGCTTACATCCGAAAAATCCGCGATATGCCGATAAAGGACTCGGATGCGGCGCAGTAAGAATCAAATGATTCGGGTTAGTCAGCATCTGCGCTTTTCTTGCGGCAGGCGCACCCCAAAGCAGAAACACAATCGGTCTGTTCTGTATATTTAATATGTTTATTACCTCATCGGTAAATTGTTCCCAACCGATCCCCGCATGAGACTGAGGGCTATGAGCTCTTACTGTAAGAACGGTATTAAGAAGTAATACACCTTGATTAGCCCATTTTGTTAAATCGCCGGAATCAGGTATAGAACACCCAATGTCATCTTTTAATTCAGTGTATATATTTTTCAGCGATGGCGGTACATCTATACCCGAAGGAACGGAAAAGCATAACCCCATTGCCTGTCCGGGTCCGTGGTATGGATCCTGACCTATTATTACAACCTTTACTTTTTTCAAAGGAGTGAGTTCAAAAGCAGTAAATATCTTATCTGACGGAGGATAAACCAAAGTGTTGGAATACTCTTCTTTTACTTTGTTATATAACGCTCTGTAATATGGTTTTGAAAACTCCGGCTTAAGAGGCTTTAGCCAATCATTTGCAATTGCACTCATGCTAACTCCGTAAAGTACTTCTTGTATATCTTGTAAAAGTTTACACCGATATTATATTGTTCAATATCAACAAGTAGCTCATCCCACGCTTCATCATTCCATACCAAGGGATTATCCGCAAGATAGGCTTTTAATTCCTGAATATAAGAAGCACTTATTCTTTCCTGAAGTAATTGATTTCGTTTTGCATCAGAGAGCGCCGGGTCTTTTGATGAATAGCAATGCGTAATGCAATAAGCTGTATCGGTTGCATATATATCACTGTTCTCACCGGACGCAAGTGAGAAAATAATCTTCTCAGTATCAGGAGAGGTTTCGCCTCTTGCTGCATATAACTCTATTACAGGAGTATCTGAAAACTGAGCAGCGACAGTTGCAAAATCTTTACCGTCCGCAAGATCGTATTTTGCCTGCACAGCCTTTTGATATGAAGCATTTGCATCTGTTAGGCGATATATACTGATAGTACCGTATTTGACAACTCTGCCGTCATCTTCGCTTATCTCAATATTTTGAGAATTAATATTCCCATAATAACCGAGCTCGGCAAGGCGATATTTCTCATATAACATTTCAAGACTTGATTGAGATAAATCGAGAGAATCACTATTAATACTTTCGATAAAATCTTCGGCAGCGGATAAAACGGAATCGGAATCTTCTTGCGTTAAGGTATACCCGCATGCCTGTGCATACGATGCCGCAGTAAAAACAAGCGCGGTACGGCTCTTTAATCTGTTATATATAGTGTCGGATATACTATAATTATCAATTGCAGAATCAAACAGATTTCCGCCGAAAGACTCTTTGAACACATCAACTTGACCAATGATAAGCGGAAGCACTTCATTCTGTTTAATCTGTAGCTCACCTATCTGTAAAATTGTCTTATTATTGTTATCAGATTGAACATTACTAATTAATGAACACCCCGAAAATATCATTGTCACAAGACAGATGGCTGTAATTTTAATTATCGTATTTCGCATTTGTTTCAACTACTTTTCGGAAAACAGCCATGGGTCCACCTTCTTCATAGCTCGGAATAACTGCACTTGCAGCTGCTCTTACATAATCAGGAGCGGTGGCAACAGCGTAGGAATACTTGGCCTCTTTAAACATAGAAATATCATTTGCACTATCACCTAATACAATTGTTTCTTCAGGAAGAATCGAATATTTTTCCTGAATGAATCTGATTGCGTTACCCTTTGATATATCTTTCGGGATGAAGTCCAGCCAATGCGGGCTTGATTGCACATTTGATACGCCTTCAAATGTATCTCTCATGGCATAAGCCTGTGTTTCTTCAATCGGATTGTGATTAACCGCAATCTTATAGATACTTTTCATATCATCATAGGACTTAAGCTCAGTCTGAACTATTCGGTATCCGTTTAGGAATTTTTTAAACTCAGGATCAATATCAGGGAAATAATAACTTCCGCTTCTGTAGGCGAGAACAACCTCCGCTTCGTGTGTCGCGCGAATCTTCTCGCATACATTGACAACAGCGTCATGATCCATGGGCTTATCATATAAGGCTTCGTGATTATAAATGACAAGAGCCCCATCATCCGCTATCACATATAAGTCCTTTTCAAGCTTGTAGAATAATCTATAGATGCTATCGTCTTCTCTTCCGCTCGCAGCTACGAATTTTATGCCCATAGATTTCATCTTATTGATGATATCAACATATTCATCAGGAAGAAAGCCGGTGCAGTTAGGAATTAATGTTCCGTCTATATCACTTACTACAAGTTTTATCATTAAAGACCTCGTCAAATGCTTGAATATTTGCTTCTATATCACCTTTAAACACAGCAGAGCCGGCAACTAATATATCAGCACCTGCGTCAATTACCATTCCGGCATTAGCAGGTGATATGCCACCGTCAACTTCTATGTCAAATGAAAGTCCAAGTTTTGATCTGTAATCAGCAAGGGAGGCTATTTTTGAAGTAACGGTATCAATGTATTTTTGTCCCCCAAAGCCGGGATTAACGCTCATGACAAGCGCCATATCGCAATAGGGGAGGTATGGTAGTATCTCGGATAAATCTGTCGGAGGATTAATCGCAATTGCGGCTTTTTTCCCGAGAGTCTTGATTGTGGTTAATGTTGCCGCCGGATTATCGCATGCCTCAATATGCACGGTTATGATGTCGGCGCCTGCATTTGCGAAATCCGCAAGATATCTGTCCGGATCCGTAATCATCAGATGAGTGTCAAAAATCAAATCAGTATATTTTCTGATTGCAGTTATAACGGGCATGCCATAGGAAATGCTCGGCACAAAATGCCCGTCCATTACATCAAGATGCAACATTTTAACGCCTGCCTTTTCAATCGCTTCAATCTGCGGTTTCATATTATAGAAATCAGCTGAAAGAAGTGATGGTGCAAGTAGCAGCTTACAATCAGGTCTCATTTCCGCCTCCTTCAGAAGGTGCTTCGGAACTTGAAGGTTCAGGTTCTGATTGAGGTTCAGGTTCACTCGTAGGCTCAGACTCAGAAGTAGGTGTCGTAGGCTCAGTAGGTCCTGAAGGTAATTTATTAATAGTTAAGCTGACAGTCATATTCGGAGTAACAGGTGATTCGGCTTCTATTGATTGTGATAATACAACGCCGTCAGGAGCAGATTCATTAAGATCATTAGTTACTCTGCCGAGTCTGAGATTATATTCATTAAGCACGGAAGTAGCTTCATCAAGAGTAAGACCGCGAAGATCAGGCATCTTTTGCTTATCACGAACTCCTGTGCTGATAACAATATTTACCGTTGTACCTTCGGGTACACTCTCTCCGACTGATGGCTCCTGACCTATTACAGTTCCTTCAGGTGCTTCATCACTCATTTCGTGAGTTATTGAACCAACTGTAAGATTGAATGACTCGATGGTAGTGATGGCCTGATCTTCTGTCATACGAATAAGCTCAGGCATATTAAGGTATGTAATATTCGGGCCGAGACTTACAACGAGCTTTATACGTGCATCCGCAGGCGCAGTAGCCCCACTTTCAGGATCAATACGTATTACTCTTCCGTTAGGAATGTTTTTGCTGTGTTCATAACTAAAATCGGTAGAAATATTTGTGAAGCCGGACTGTTTAAGAATATTAATTACAACAGAAGGATCAACACCTTCAACGCCATACGGAATAATCATAGCGTCCTTATCAGTACAAATAATTACGTTAATGACATTGCCGGGGGCAATGCTAGTGCCGGCAGGAATATCCTGATCGAATATCTGACCGACAATTCCGCCTTCATGTGCTTCATAAGTTGCGCGCATATACAGTCCGAGAGACTTTAAAGCTGTTTCGGCCTGCTCATAGGTCATACCGTTCAGACTAATCATATTTACATAAGGTGCGACAGTAGTCGGAGCCTCAGTAGTTTCTTCGGTCGATGGTTCATCAATATCTCCGCTTCCGCTAGGACCACTGCAGGACTGAATTCCGATTATCAAAATCAATATGATAATAACAGCTCCTACGCCAATTCCGATATATGTAACTATTTTTTCAAATTTAGATTCGCTGGCTTCCAAAGCATACAGTTCATCTAATTCCGTGTCGGTATCAGTGCCGTCACTTTCAGAATCATCACCTAATTGATATCTGTCTTCAGCAACTTTTTCACGTTCATAATCATTACCGGCAGTACTATCCTGACGATTAGTATCGGGGATTTCTACAGGCGTAATAATATGAACAAAATCTTCATTTGGAGATGTTAAGGCTTTCTTTAAATCATCAATCAACTCACTTGCCGAAGCATAACGTGCAACAGGATTCTTTTGAGTACACTTAAGAATAATCTTCTCTAAGCTGATTGGAATAAGCGGCTCATATACAGTAGGCGGAGTCATCTCTGCATTAATATGCTGAAGCGCAACAGACACAGATGAATCGCCTTCAAAAGGCACGCGACCGGTAAGCATTTCATACATAGTGATACCAAGTGAATAGATATCACTACGTTCATCTGTGAAGCTTCCTTTGGCTTGCTCGGGAGAAATGTAATGAACGCTGCCCATTTCATTTGCGCTTATTGACTGTGTAGAGGCAGCTCTCGCAATACCGAAATCAGTAACTTTTATCTTGCCTTCGCGAGTAATCATGATGTTTTGAGGCTTAATATCTCGATGGATAATATGCTCACTATGTGCGGCCTCAAGGCCATATGCAACCTGCATAGCAACCTCAATAGCTTCACGAACACCAAGACGTTTTCTGCGGTCGATGTATTTTTTAAGTGTAATACCGTCAATCAGTTCCATGATAATGTAATAAACATTACCATCTTCACCAACATCGTATATATTTACGATATTAGGATTGGATAAACATGCGGCTGACTGCGCTTCCATACGGAATTTTTCCACAAATGATTGATCTTGTGCAAACTCTTCCTTAAGTACTTTCACAGCAACAGAACGCCCAAGTTTGTAATCGAGCGCTTTGTATACATCAGACATTCCGCCTGAACCGATTGGATTAGATATCTCGTATCTTTCGGATAAAACCGTGCCTGTTTCTAGCACCATGTATCTACCTCACTGATTTCGGGATCGATAAGAATCGCCGTAAGATTATCAACTCCGCCATTATCGATTCCTGTTTTGATTAAAGCTTCAACAAGATCTTTAAGCTCGGCCTGAGTGTTTAAAATGTCGGCAATTTTTTCATCGGTCACAGTATTTGTTACACCGTCGGAGCAAAGCAAAATTCTGTCTCCGGGTAATAAATCAATACGGAAAAAGTCAGGTTCAATGTTCGCTGATGAACCTATGGCTTTAGTTATTATATTCTTGTTGTTTTGGTATTCTTCGCTATCTCTTGAAAGCTTACCGGCTTTTACAAGCTCTTCAACAAGCGAGTGATCCTTGGTTATCTGTTCAAGACCATCTCTAATCAGATATAAACGCGAATCACCAACGTTAAACACGAATAGAGAACCTCCAACTATGCAGGCAGCAACAATTGTTGTACCCATACCCGATAGTGTTTCATCGGAAGATGCTCGATGATGTACGGAAATATTTGCTGCTTTTATTGCCGAAAGAATTATCTGAGCCGGGTCAATGCGGCCATTTGCTTCAACAGAAGAAATGATTTTTTCCACAGCAAGTGAAGAGGCAACTTTGCCTCCCTTTTCGCCGCCCATTCCGTCTGCCACGATAAAAAGGTTCGGCAAACAGCCTATACGTTCATCTGAGGCGTATACACTGTCTTCATTTTGTTTTCTGACTTTGCCAACATCAGTGGCTGCATAGTATTTCAAGGCTGTGCTCCCATATTGGTAACGCTGCGTCTCAATTGACCGCAAGCGCTGTCTATATCGGCTCCGAGCCGTCTTCTTATTGTAGCATTTATCCCGCTTGATTCCAACCTTTTTTTGACTTCCGAGATTGTATCAGTATCAACCGCTTTGAAGTTTCTTTCCTTAACGGGATTAACGGAAATCAGGTTAACATGTATGTTTTTACCGCGTAGCAAAGATATCAAAGCAGATATCGTTTCTTTATCATCGTTATATCCATTTATCAGACTGTATTCAAAACTGATTCTTCTTCCGGAAACTTTAAAATAATAATCACAGGCATCTAATATCTGTTCTATTGTGTATTTATTGGCAATCGGCATTACTTCTCTGCGCTTTTCATCTGTCGGCGCATGAAGCGATATAGCAAGAGTAATCGGGAGCTCTTCCATGGCAAGTTTTTTGATTTCGGGAACTAGACCGCAGGTTGATAAAGTGATATTTCTTGCGCTCATGTTATAGCCTTTTTCATGCGTGATTAATCTTATAAAGCGAATAACATTATCATAATTATCAAGAGGTTCGCCGGACCCCATAATTACTACATTGGATACTCTCTCACCGGATATACGAGTTATTTCGTATACCTGTTCAAGAATTTCCGAAGCAGTAAGGTTTCTTGAAAGTCCGTCAATAGTCGATGCGCAGAATTTACATCCAATACGGCAGCCGGCCTGCGAAGAAACGCATACGCTGTTACCGTGTTCATAACGCATCAAAACGGATTCGATTATATTACCGTCTGCATATTCAAATGCAAATTTTTCGGTACCGTCAATTTCAGATGTCAGATGTTTTATTATTTTAACATTGCTAATAGTACAATCATCGGATAGCTTGTCGCGTAATGTTTTTGACAGATTTGTCATATCATCAAAAGACGTGGCTAATTTAACGTGCAACCAGTCAAAAATCTGCTTTGCACGAAACGCTTTTTCTCCGAAATCGGAAAAATATGTTTCAAGTTCTTCAATTGTAAGAGATTTAATATCTATCATTTTTCAAATAAAGCGTAATAAAATCCATCGCATTTCTGATCTATACCTGAAAGAAACTGCCTTGATTCTAATAATTTAAGACCGAGTTTTTGTATATATTCTGTGTTTTCTTCATTCTCTTCGTAAGTAATTGTACATGTTGAATATAGAAGCTTTCCGCCGGTCTTTACATATCTCACGGCATTATCTAATATACGTTTTTGAAGTGTTGAAAGTTCTTTTACTTTTTCAGGGGTTATTCTGAAACGGATCTCTTTCTTATGTCCGATAGTTCCGAGACCGGAGCATGGAAGGTCTGCGAGAACACAGTCGTAAGCATTTTCTTCAGTAGCAAAATATTCGCAAGCATCTCTGACTGCGGTTGTTACTTGAGAAAATCCGCATCTCTCAACATTGGAATTGATATAACCTATCTTTTTGGGAGTCAAATCGCAGGCAAGTACAACGCCGGTAACGCCAACCATGTCAGCGAGCGCAATAGATTTGCCTCCGGGTGCTGCGCATATATCAAGAACTTTATCGCCTTTATTAGGGGAAAGCTTCTCTGCCGCAATAATACTTGAGACATTTTGTATTTGTATAAAGCCTTTTTGAAATGCCGTAATTTGACTGACAGGAATATCGGATGTGAGTTCATAACCAGCCAATGTCCCTGCAACATGCTCGGATTTTATTGATTGATCAGCAAGCTCTTTGGTGATTTCTTCAGCACACGCTTTGCTTAGGTTATATCTGCATATCAAAGGGGTCGATTCATCAAGAGAACGAAGTACAACATCTGCTTTATCTCCGCCTCTTCTATAAATAATATCTGCTATCCATTTGGGGACAGATATATTATTCTCATTTGATATATTGTTGCAACAGCTGCGTAAAACAGCATTTACATATGCTTTAAGACCGTAGATTTTTCTTCTCTCAATTATTTTAACGGCTTCATTACATACAGCGCTCTGGGGAATATTTGCGAGATACTCAAGTTGATATACTGATATGCGAAGAACATTACGCACTATTGGCCTTAATTTAATAATGGGATTTTTGCTGTAAGCAGAAAGAATCTCATCTATGGATAGCAATTTTTCAAGGGTTCCCTGAACAAGCAGCGATACAAAATGCCTATCAGAATCAGACAGACCTGAAGTGTCAAGTGCGTTAGATAAGCATTCATTGCTTTTCGCACCCTTTTCTACTTCACATAATATATCGGCTGCAAGTTCTCTGGCGTTCTTCACTCTGATTTTAATACCTCTCCCGGTAAAATTTTACAACCGCGTAAGAAATCAGAAGTCTGCATACGTTTCTTACCTTCTAATTGCAATTCTTGTATCTCCAAGCCGCCTTTACCTGTTTGAATCAAAAGACGGTCTTTTGATTCAGCTATCACTCCCGGCGCATAACCGGAGCATTCAACCACATCTGCAGAATATATTTTCATGATCAATCCATCATAATAGGTAAATGAACCCGGCCATGGGTTAAAGGCACGAACCTTGCGTTCTATATTAACGGCGGAATCAGTCCAGTCAATAACGCCGGCTTGTTTCTTTATCATCTTGACATAACTGGCTTCACCTTCCTGAGGAATTCTTTTAAGGGTTCCATTTTCAAGGGCGGTTAGTGTCTCTAATATAAGCTCTGCGCCCACAGCCGCTATTTTCTCTTCAAGACTTCCGCAGGTTTCTTTATCGGAAATCTCTATTTCTTTTGAAAGAAGCAGATCGCCGGTATCTATGCCTTCATCCATATACATGGTAGTTACGCCTGTCTTCTTCTCACCGTTAAGTATGACGGCACTAATAGGCGCGGCTCCTCTGTATTTCGGAAGCAAAGATGCATGAATGTTAATACAACCGAGTTTCGGAATTTCCAAAAGCTCTTTATCAATAATCTGCCCGTATGCCATAACAACTGCAAGATCGGGGTCCAAGGCTTTTAATTCAGCCTTAAAAGAAGCATCTCGAGCCTTCTCCGGTTGAAGTACGACAATACCATGTGCAAGCGCGCATTCTTTTACCGGTGAGTAAATCAGCTTAGAACTTCTGCCTTTTGCTCTGTCAGGATTAGTAACAGCTGCGCATACGTCATAACCTGCTTTTATTATGTTTTCCAATGCCGGAACAGATATGTCCGGCGTACCCATAAATACGATTTTCATATGTTATCTCCTTGCTGAGATTATACTATATTTCAGTAAGGTTTTCCACTACACAAAAAGAGCCGCCATACAAGGCGGCTCTTAGTAACTTTGAAATTATTTAACAAGAGCAACTGTCTCTCTTGCAATAGCAAGCTCTTCATTTGTAGGGATAAGCATTACCTTAACCTTTGAGTTATCAGAAGAAATCACGCGATTCTCACCGCGGATATCATTTCTCTCATCATCAATCTCAACGCCGAGATATGTGAGATAACTGCAGATTTCCTTGCGGGCAACCTTATCGTTCTCACCAACACCTGCGGTGAATGCGATTGCATCAACGCCGTTCATAGCTGCTGTATAAGCACCGATGTACTTAGCTACGCGATAACGGAAGGCTTCAAGAGCAACCTCTGCAAGGCGATTGCCCTCGTTCTTAGCTGCTTCAACATCACGGAAGTCACTTGATACGCCTGACAGACCAAGCATACCGGACTTCTTGTTGAGAAGTGTAAGAACTTCATTGACGTCCTTGCCTTCTTTATTTGCAATGTACTGAACAACAGCCGGATCAAGGTCACCTGATCTGGTTCCCATAATAAGTCCTTCAAGAGGTGTAAGTCCCATAGAGGTATCTACGCACTTGCCGCCGATTGAAGCAGATACAGAAGCACCGTTACCAAGATGGCATACAATAACCTTAGCGTCAGGCTTTAATCCGCCGAACTTAATAGCTTCCTGAGATACAAATGTGTGGCTGGTGCCGTGGAAGCCGTAGCGGCGAACACCGTATTTTTCATAATATTCATAAGGAATAGCATACAGGTAGTGGCTTTCGGGCATTGCCATACCGAATGTTGTATCAAATACTACTACATTGGGCTTGCCGGGCATAGCTGCCTCACATGCTTCAATACCCATAAGGTTAGCGGGATTGTGAAGAGGTCCGAGGTCAAAGCACTCACGAATAACGTCCTTAACGTGCTGGTCAACTACCATAGGGGTAGTAAGGGTGGGGCCGCCATGCAGTACGCGATGTCCGATAGCGCCGATTTCATCAGTTGAAGAAATAACACCATGTTCAGGATCAAGAAGAGCTTTCATAACGAGCTCCATTGAAGCCTTGTGGTCGGGCTGAGGAGTTTCATCTACGAATTTCTCTTTGCCGGTTGCCTGATGTGTAAGCTTACCGTCTATGCCGATACGTTCACACAGACCCTTTGCTTCCATCTCTTCTGTTTCAGAATCGATGAGCTGATACTTGAGCGACGATGAGCCGCAGTTAATTACTAGGATTTTCATACTATTCCTCCGTTATTAAATATCTTTGTATATTTTAATTCTTAGATTATGTAATGTAAAGTCATTATTTGTTTTGATTATCACGAATGGAAAAAATGCATCCGCAATAGTCCTGGCGATACAATCCATATTCTTTTGATAATTCTATAGATCGCAGAAAGCCATTTTGTTTTTTGAAGTCAGAATGAAGCCACTTTGCACTGCATTGTAAATCTTCACCAATTTCATTTATCAGTTTTGCGTTTTTGTGAGGACTGATTGTAAGCGTTGTAGTGAAATAATTATAACCAAGTTCATCGGCTGTCTTCGCCGTATAGGATAATCTTTGCCTGAAACAAGCCTCGCATCTTTTGCCTCCTTCAGGTTCATCGGCCATTTCATCGGCAAATGCGTGAAAGCTTTCAGGATCATATGGGCCTTCAATAAGGGATACATTTTCTCCACCGGGTAATGAATTAATTATCTTTTTTTGATTCTCAAGACGCAGATAGTACTCTTCCGATGGTTCTATACCCGGATTGAAATATAGCACAGTTACTTCAAATTGTTCGATGAGACGTTCAAGGCAAGCACTTGAACAAGGGCCGCAACAGCTATGGAGTAATAATTTCGGTTTTGACATTATTATTGACCTCCGGAGAAAAAATCAATATACTCATTTACATGAAAGTATTTAAGATTATCGACAATAAAGCATTTACTTCAGGTTTATTTCTTACAGAAGTATTTGATAATTTTCTTGTTACCGAAGCAACATTTATAACTGATTATACCACAACTATCATCGGTAAGTTAAGTGATGCGGAAAGTAATGCCGATGAATATATTTCCTGGGGACGCATTCGAGGTAATGCAACTGAGATAATCAAAACCACCGGCACGCCCAGATCCTTCAAAATTGTCTTAAGACTTAATAATTCAAACACCGTATCAACTCTCGCATCAATAGGAAAAGCCGGGCAAAATGCCGGCTTCTACCTGAATATCAAATATAATCAGGAAGGTACTGCTATTACTACAGGTACTTCCGCAGATTCGTTTACCCCCGACAGAAGTCTTGATACTTCTTGGGATAACCTCACTGAAAGATTTCTTCGCTCTCATGGTTTTGAGACCGAGAGTCTTTAATACTGATTCCGAATGCGACACCATTATCTGTGTTATAAACGAAATAATCCCCGCCTAATTGTTGCATAACTCTTTTTACAATTGACATTCCTATTCCGCTACCGGAATTTGTTCTTGTATGTGACTTATCAACTTTATAGAACTTGTCCCATATTCTCGGAAGATCTTCTTCAGGTATCCTATCTCCCGTATTTTCAACAATTACATTTGCACAGTCATCAAGCTTATGAACGCAAATTGTAATTTCTCCCGGCTCGCTGCAATGTCTATAGGCATTATTGATGTAATTTATAACAGTTCGTTCAATCAAAAACTCATCTGTGTAAACCATAACACTTTCCGGTGCACGTAGTTTAATCTTAACAGACTTTTTTTCGATTTGCGGTTGAAATGATTCAAGAATACCTTTAATCATCTTTATGATATCGAATTCTTCTTCATTTACATTATATTTTCCGGATTCTATTTCATCTAGGCTCAACATTCTTGTGATAATCTGATTCATATGTTCAGCCTCTTCAACGATAACGGAGGTATAGTAATTCAAACTATCTTTATCAGCAGCCACACCGTCCCTGATTCCTTCGGCATATCCTTGGATTACGGCTATCGGAGTCTTTAATTCGTGCGATGCATTGCTGATGAAATCTATCTGCGAACGATTAATTCTCTCTTTTTCTGCAAGGTCTTCTTCAAGCATGCTGATAGTTGATTCAAGCTTGTCGGACATCGCATTCATATTTTGTCCGAGAACACCTATCTCATCTTTTGATTTTCCGGAGTACTTATATGAGAAATCAAGCTGAGAAATCTTATCGGATTGAACGGCAAGTTTTTCTATAGGCTTTGCAAATTTAAAGCCGATAATAATTGAAACAATGATAGCTATAATTACAACAAATATTCCGAGAATCAAAAGAAAATCAGAGGTGGTGTGAACACTCTCTATTATTCCGGACAGAGAAGTTGATATTACATAATAGTAATCCAGGTGATAGCCCATGCATTCTATCTGCTCACCTTCCATATTTCCGTCAAATACTCGGTATAGAACAAATTTGTCATTGCTTTCATATATTTTATCAGCATTGATTGTATTTGTTTGAAGAAACGATGCAAATCTGTTCTGTAGAGATTCAAGGCTGTTGCTGGTTCTATATACCATATTTCCCCAGAAGCCGGAAGAACGATATACCAGTATTTCAAGATTTCTGATTCCGGCATTTTTTGTCAGCTCTCTTGCGTTATCGTTATTCCATCCCGTATCACAGCATTGTTCAATTTGAGAAATTGTACTCTTAATAGAGGACCGCTTTTGAGCATTTACATACGGCTCCATTCCGAAATTAACATATAGCTGCATTGCTATTAATACAAATAAGAGCAATGCCACTATTACAAGTGTGTACTTATACTTTATCGAAAGTTTCATCGTTAGACCTCAAATTTATATCCCATACCCCATATGGTTTTAATGTAAGCTCCGGAATCGCCTAATTTTGAGCGCAACTTTTTAACATGGGTATCGATTGTTCTGGAATCACCGTAATAATCATAATTCCACACACAGTTCAGTATTTTTTCTCTGGACAGCGCTATGCCGTCATTTTCAATAAAAAACTGCAGAAGTTCAAATTCCTTAAAGCTTAAATCTATTTGTTCATCATTCACATATACAACATGTGCAGATTTATCAAGTTTAATATCGCCGGCTAATAAAACCTCATTACTATCCGCAGCTGCCCTGCGAAGCAAAGCACCTATTCTTGCAACAACTACTTTAGGACTGAAAGGCTTAGTGACATACTCGTCAACGCCAAGTTCAAATGCCTTTAATTGATCATATTCTTCTGCTTTTGCCGTAAGCATAATAACCGGAACCTTGGAAAACTGCCTGATATACCGCAGAACTTCCCAACCGTCTTTTTTAGGCATCATTATATCAAGAACAATAAGAGATATGGATTTATCTGAATTAAAACGTTCTATGGCAACATCTCCGTCTTCGGCCAGACACACATCGTAGCCACCGTTTACCAGGAAGTCCTTGAGTAATCGCCTTATTCTTATGTCATCATCTACTACAAGAATTTTGTCCATAATTGCGCCTCCGTAATTACTTTATCAAATTAAGCAATCAAATTCCATATTTGTGAACAAGAATTCATAAAAAAAGACGACGAAAGCTCGTCGTCAAATATTACGGAGAGTGTGGGATTCGAACCCACGTGCCGGAAACCGACAACCGCATTTCGAGTGCGGCTCGTTATGACCACTTCGATAACTCTCCTAATCTATTATTCCGGCTGCAATTACACAATCATCAGAATAGAATACTGCAGACTGGCCGGGTGCAACCGCTCGCACGGGATTATCAAATTCACATCTGATTCCTCCATCCGAGATCTTATATATCTTACCACATTCTCCCTTATGATTGTATCTGATTTTGAAAATAACAGACTGACCGTCGGAAAAATCTGATATTACATTCACATTATGGCATGTAAGAGAATGCGTATTAAGCTCATCTAAACAGCCGAGAATGACATTATGCGTGTACGCATCAATCTTTACAACATAAGTTCTGTCTCCTGCGGCTATGCCCAGGCCCCGCCTCTGACCTACGGTATAATGGCTTATTCCTTTATGTTTTCCGAGAATGTTGCCTTCTGTATCTACAAAATTTCCTTCCTCATCGGAATCAAAAATTTCTGTATAATCACTATTTGCAAAGCATAAATCTTCGCTGTCAGGAGCCTCACAAGAGGGTAAATTATACTCGGAAGCAATATTCCTTATCTCCCTCTTTGAATACGCTCCAAGAGGCAAAATACTGCGGCACAGGGCATCTTCCGGTAGCATACACAGCGCATATGACTGATCCTTTGATACATCTGCGGCTTTGGCAACATAAAATATGCCATCTTTTTCCTTGATACATGCATAATGTCCGGTCGCAACATGATAAGCGCCGAGCTTATCTGCCTCGTCAAGCAGAAGCCTCCATTTGACAAATGGATTGCATCTGATGCATGGATTAGGGGTGCGGCCTTTAGAATACTCATCTTTGAAATTCTTCAGAACTTCAGCTTCAAATAATTCTCTTGCATCAATTTCAATAAATTCTATTCCAAGATATTCGCAGGTTTCCTTTGCGAAAATAATATCCGCTTCAGGTTGATATATTCTCAATGCGACACCGGTTACATTGTATCCGGCTTCTTTTAAAAGCAAGGCGCATACGGACGAATCGACTCCGCCGGACATACCCACTATTACTTTCTTTTTATCAAGATTAATCATAGTTTAAGAACTATACCGAGTACTGCACCGATTGCAATAAATACAATCGGATGTGCCCATTTTTTCTTATTGGTTAAAAGAATCGCAGCTAAAAAAACGCCGAATAAAATGATTTTAAATATGTCAGGGCTGCATGTAACTTCCGGCTCTTTAGAAAAATGAATCATCGAAGTGTTAATTACGATAAATGCCGCATTTACAATCATCGCAATAACAGCCGGTCTGATGCCGTAAAATGCGCTCTTTACATACTTGTTATCTGCATATTTCTGAATTGATTTTGCAACCAAAGTAGCTATCAAAACAGACGGAAGTGCAAGCGCAATACTGGCAATAATACTACCTGCAAGTCCGGCAACATCATAGCCGACGTATGTTGCCATATTAATGCCTATAGGACCCGGCGTGGATTCTGAGATAGCAATCATCTCGGTAATGAAGTCCGCATCAAACCAGCCGGTTGTTTCCGATAATCTCTGAAGGAACGGTATGGTGGCCATACCTCCGCCGATTGCAAATAGACCGATTTTGGCAAATTCATAAAAGAGACGTAAATAAATCATGATTTATGCCTCCTAATGAATATGTCGGATATGATTCCTACTGCAAGAGCTCCCAATACGCAAAGAATCGGCGTTGGATCAAACAGCAGGATTATAAGAAGCGTTGCGGCAAATATCAGCGCCTGAATCCAGTCAGTAACTCCTTTTTTCCAAAGAGAAACAACGGATGAAACAATGAGAGCCGCTACGCAAATAGTTATTCCGGATATGGCGTGTTTAACCGTTGGATTATCTCTGAAGCCGGAAAGCAGAGCTGCAATAACAGTGATAATTACTATACATGGAGAAATGACACCGAGTGAAGCGCATATGCCGCCCAAAACGCCTCTTTTTTTGTATCCTGTAAGAGTCGCTACATTTACGGCTATAAGTCCCGGAAGACTCTGCCCTACCGCATAGTAGTCAAGGATTTCGTTTGAATCAATCCAGCGTTTCTTTTGAACAATCTCACGTTCTAATATAGGCAACATTGCATAACCGCCTCCGAATGTTATAGAGCCGATCTTAAGAAATGTGATATAAAGTTCAAATAGACTCGGTTTATCCTTCATTTGCCTTTAATCCTGTATATAACTGATAATAACGTCCTTTTTGTTCCATGAGTTCATCATGTGTTCCGCGTTCTATAATGCGACCTGCTTCAATAACCATTATACAATTGGCATTTTTAACAGTTGAAAGTCTGTGAGCAATTACAAAAGTAGTTCTGCCCTTCATAAGTTCATCCATACCCTTTTGTACAAGTGCTTCCGTATGAGTATCAATTGATGATGTCGCCTCATCAAGAATTAATACAGGGGGATTTGCAACGGCTGCTCTTGCAATGGAAATCAGCTGACGCTGGCCCTGTGAAATATTTGATCCGTCACCGTCAAGCATAGTGTTATATCCATCCGGAAGCTTACGAATAAAGCTGTGAGCATTTGCAAGCTTTGCTGCCGCAATACATTCTTCATCGGTGGCATCAAGCTTACCATATCTTATATTATCCATAACAGTACCGGTAAACAAATTCGTTTCCTGAAGAACTATACCCAGTGACTTGCGCAGATATTTTTTCTGAATACTGTTAATGTTAATTCCGTCATAGCGAATCTTACCATCTTGAATATCATAGAATCTATTAATCAGATTGGTAATAGTGGTTTTTCCGGCACCGGTACTGCCGACAAAGGCAATCTTCTGTCCGGGCTTGGCAAATATATTGATATCATGAAGAACCATCTTCTTTTCGGGATCATATCCAAAATCAACATTGTCAAATAGAATATCGCCCTTTAATTCGATAAGCTGAATTCCTTCAGGAGTCTCTTTTTTCCATGCCCAATGGCCGGTTGTTTTGTCAGTCTCAGTCATAGTACCGTCTTCGGAAATATCTATGCATACAAGTGAAACCTTACCGTCATCAGCTTCAGGCTTTTCATCCATTATTTTAAAGATTCTGTTAGCGCCTGCGATTGCAAGCATTATGCTGTTTATCTGCGCGCTGAACTGATGAATCGGACGCGAGAAATTACGGTTAAGAGTCAGGAAGCTGACTATAGTTCCGAGAGTAAGCGAAAAGCTGCCGGATATGGCCAATATGGCGCCGATTACAGCTATCAAAACATAGCTTAAGTGACCGAGATTGCCGTTAATAGGCATTATAATATTTGCAATCATATTTGCATTATATGCTGAATCACGCAATGTCTCAGCCTTGTCATTAAACTCTTCGACGCTTTCTTTTTCATGGCAGAATACTTTAATGACTTTCTGTCCTCTGAGCATTTCTTCAATATAGCCGTTCATATTTGCAAGCTCTTTTTGCTGAGAAGCAAAATAAGTGCCGGATTTCGCACCTGCTTTTCCGGTAACAAAAAGAGAAACAATAATCATCAAAACGCTGACTATTGTAAGCGGTACGCTCAAAGCTACCATACTTATGAAAGTGATAGTTACGGTTACTACAGTAGTTATTGTCTCAGGTATAGTTGATGATATGAGCTGCCGTAATGTATCGGTATCATTTGTAAAAACAGACATAATGCTGCCGTGTGAATTGGTGTCAAAATACTTCAGTGGCAGCGCCTCCATACTGTTAAAGCAATCCTCACGGATCTTTTTAAGAGTACCATTGCCGATATAAACCATAATAACGTTATATCCGTATGTACATAATGCACCGAATATATAGATACCTGCGAGCAGACACAAAGCATTAAGCAGTGGCATAAAATCCGCAGCAAATCCTGCGTTAACTGATTCAACCAGAGGTCCTATATAATCATCAACAAGCGATTTTAAGAACAAGGAACCTGCAAGCGATGCGCCTGCAGAGATAAAAATAAATAATACAACAATGAAAAATGCAAATTTATACTTGCCAAATACATAAGAAAGTACTCTGGTTAATACTTTTATGGGGTGCTCGACTTTTTCATCAACCTTCATTTGATTTCTTCCGGGAGCCATCTTGCACCTCCTTTCACATGGCCGCAGGCTCGTCAAAATCTCCGCCTGCGCTCATCTGTGTTTCGTATATTTCTTTGTATATATCATTGGTCTTCAGCAGGTTCTCGTGTGTGTCAAAGCCTGCTATCTCGCCATCGGATAATACAATTATTCTGTCTGTATTCATAACACTTGCAATACGCTGTGCAATGATTAATTTTGTTGTGTCCGGAATGAATTCGGCAAATGCTTTTCTGATTCTTGCATCAGTAGCTGTATCTACAGCACTTGTTGAGTCATCAAGAACCAGCACCTTGGGTGATTTCATTAAAGCTCTTGCTATGCAAAGTCTCTGCCGTTGGCCACCTGATACGTTTGTACCGCCCTGTTCTATGTGCATGCCGTAACCTTCAGGCTGCTGTTCAATAAAATCTGATATACATGCAATATCACAAGCCTTTTTGCACTCTTCTTCGGTAGCATCAGGATTACCCCAACGCAGATTGTCAAGAACAGTTCCCGAGAACAGTACATTTTTCTGCAACACTACGGAAACTTTATTTCGCAGAGTTTCAAGGTCATAATCCTTAACGTCATATCCGCCTACTATTACTGAGCCGGAGGATACATCATACAGACGACTAATAAGTGAAACAAGTGTGGATTTACCGCTTCCTGTGCCGCCTATTATTCCGATAGTCTCGCCGGACTTAATATTAATATTAATATTTTTCAACGTTTTTTCAGGCTGAGTAGGTGAATAAGAAAAATCAACATCATTGAATATAATGCTTCCGTCGGTTATTTCGCATACGGGCTCCGAAGGATTTTTAATAGAAGGCTCCTCGTCAAATACCTCGGCAATACGCTTGGCACTTGCGGCGCTCATTGTAATCATAACGATAACAGCCATCAACATCATAAGGGACATAAAAATAGAGGTCACATATGAAAACATAGAAGTAAGTTCACCTGTAGTAAATTCACCTGCTACTATAAGGTGAGCTCCAAGCCACGATATTGCAATTATCGCGCCATGAACGACTATCATCATAAGAGGTGATACAATAGCCATTCTCTTTTCAGCTTTTACTGATAGGTCATACAGTGCCTTGGCAGCGCCGGAGAATTTTTCGGATTCAAAATCCTCTCTGACAAATGCTTTTACTACTCTGATTGCAGATACATTTTCCTGAACGCTTGAGTTTAAGGCATCGTATTTTTTGAATACCTGTGTAAATACTCGAATAACTTTGGGCACAAGCAGGAAAAACGCTATTATCAAAATTGCAATAGCCGCAACAAATACAAGACTCATCTTCGGGCTGATAAATAAGCACATAATCATTGATGATATAAGTGTAAGCGGCGCTCTTACTGCCATTCTGATTGACATCTGAAAAGCATTTTGAACGTTCGTAACATCCGTGGTCATACGCGTAATAAGACCTGCGGTACTGAACTTATCAATATTTGCGAATGAGAAATCTTGAATGTGTGAATATAAAGCCTTACGTATATTGGCAGCAAATCCCGTGCTTGCCATTGCCGCATAACGGGCGCAGAAAATCGCAAATGTCAGACTGCAAAATGCAATGCCTATCATAATAAGGCCATATTTAAAGACGTTTGAGATAATACCCGGCGTTATTCCTTCATCTATCATATTAGCTGTAATAAAAGGAATAAGGGTCTCCATAAATACCTCCAGGGCTGCGAACACCGGGGTAAGAATCGTAACTTTTTTATATTTGCCGACGTATTTAAATAAAGAACTAATCATACTTCCTCCAACCTTATATTTATACTATTTTTGATGGATATTTTCAACTTTGTGAGCAAATGTTCATAAAAACTTTATTTAATTTAAATATATAAAGTGTTATAATGTCACATATTAAAGGAAGGGACTAAATATGAAAAAAATAATTTCTCTCATTTTAGCATTAGTAATGTGTATGTCTCTCATCGCATGTGGCTCTGATAGTAAGAGTGATTACTCAGATATTGATAACTTCTCATTTGATATCGAAGACTACATCGATGATGAAGGTTATTTCAAAAAAGTAGATTGCCAAAAGTATGCTGTTCTTCCGGAATATGAAGGCATTGATGTTCCATATTGGGCGCATGAAGTAACCGAAGAAGAACTCCAGGCAGAACTTGATGCCATAGTTGAAGAAAACACCGTTGAAGAGCAGGTTAAGGATCGTGCAGTTAAAGATGGTGACAAGCTTAATATCGACTATGTCGGCAAAGTAAATGATGTGCCTTTTGACGGTGGTGATACCAAGGGTGCAGGTACTGAAGTTGAGATAGGTGTTACTAATTATATTGATGATTTTCTTGAACAGCTTATAGGCCATATGCCCGGCGAGACTTTTGACATAGAAGTTACTTTCCCTGAAAACTATGGTAAAGAAGGCCTCAACGGCAAAGATGCTGTTTTTACAGTAACTATTAATTATATCCTTGAAAGTGTTGCTCCGGAGCTTAACGATGAGCTTGTTAAGGAAGTATATGAGGAGCCCATGGGATGGTCTACTGTTGAGCAAATGAAAGCTTCTATTGCCGAGCAGCTAAAGATGGACAAGATCAGTTCTTACATCATTGACTATCTTGATGAAAATACCGTTATTAGCGAGATACCCGACAGAGTACATCAGTATTGGTCTGATTATATGGTTAGCTCACTTAAGACATATTCAGATATGTATGGTTACACCATCACGGATTACCTTGGTGTAATGGGTTATGCAAATATTGAAGAACTACTTGCAGACTACGAAGATACCATCACAACTAACTGCAGACAGTCCATTACAATTCAGGCAATCGGAAAATCAATGAAATACAAAGCTACTGAAGAAGACATAATTAAGTACTTTGCTATGTTTATGGGCACTGCTGATTATAAGACATATTTGGATTCACTTGGACAGGCTGGATTTATGAATACAATTCTTCCTAATCTGATTGTCGAGAAGCTTGCCGAAAGCGCTAATCTTCTTTCAGAAGCTGATAGCCCTGCCAAGCCTGCTGATGCTCAGTAAGAACATTTACGCCTATAATTGACAAGAAATGTTTTTTATCGTATTATAGGCGCTGCTGCTTCCTTGGCTCAGCTGGTAGAGCGACGCATTCGTAATGCGTAGGTCGCCGGTTCGAATCCGGCAGGAAGCTTAAAGAGACCTGACATATTGTCAGGTCTCTTAATATTATCATATGTTATTTCTTTTTTCTGCTCTTATGACGCCTTGCATATCTGCTACGCTGTCTGGTTATACTGAGAATCAGAACTATGGCAGTTACAAGCAGGAATACAGCTATTACAATCACCACAACAATTACAAAAGAATTAGCCACTTCTTTTTCAGGTATATTTCCGATATAACTCTCTGTTGGAGGTCCAGTCGGAAGCGGAACAAGTTTTATTGTAACAGGTATTTCACCGAGTTCTTTTTCTATATCCGGTCCGAAGCCATATTTAATAACACCGGTCATTTTATCATTCTTAGTTATGTCATCATTAAGAACAATTTTATGATCTAATGTCAGAACTTCGCCAATTGAAAACAGTTCAGAAACTAAAGGTTCATATTCGGAATAGTCATATTCTCTTCCGGTTTCATTCTTTACAAGTTCTGATATTTCCTCCTCCGCACAATCGATTGATATATCTCTGATCTCGAAGGTTCTTTCTGCATAATCAATAAGTGCTTTAGTGTCTTTACAAGCCTGTCCGGTTCCGTCTACTCGCATTACGACAGCTATTAAATCAAGGCCATTTGTCTGCGCATATGTAACAAGTGTATTTTTAGCAGCTGAAATATAACCTGTTTTTCCTGCAATTACTCTCTCATCATAATACTCGGTATTACGCATCATAGAGTGACGCATTGTGCAAAAATAGCCATCAGGATTTGTCGTTGTTGCAGCAGCTTTATATGTTACCGTTGAATCAATTTCAAGAAATGTTGAATTATCAATAGCTCCTTTCATGATACAGGCCATATCATGAGGAGTAGTAAGGTGATCGGGGTTAGTAAGACCGTGAGGTGAAACGAAATGCGTATTTGTGGCGCCAAGTTCTTCCGCCCTGTCGTTCATCATAACGGCAAAATCCTCAATACTACCGGCAACATGCTCCGCAAGCGCGTGAGCTGCTTCATTTGAAGACATAAGCATCAAAGCATATAGACAGTCCCTTACTGTTAATTGGTCGCCTACATCGGCAATGTATGAATATCCGCCCTCTTCCATCTTATAAACGGCATCATGAGAAAAAGTAACCATTTCATCAAGGTCACAGTTCTCAATAGTAAGAAGCGCGGTCATTATTTTTGTAATACTTGCGGGGAAAAACTGTTCGTTGGAATTTTTTCGATAAAGAACAGCACCGGTTTTGGCTTCAATAAGATATGCACCCTCTGCATTAATCTCAGGCGGGTTTTTTACATCTATGAAATCAAGATAATTTACAAGACCTGAAGGATCGTCTGCAAAAGTGACTGACGCAAATGAGAACGTCAGCACTGCAGCAATTATCGTAATAATAAGTTTACCAAAATATTTCTTCATATTAGAGGCGAAAATACTCTGCAAATCTTTCCGAAGGCCTTTGTTACAACAGACAACTTCTGGTAATAATTATGTGAGAGTTGAATGGAATCTTCAAGCATTTTTTCAAAATCATCACGGATTTGCATAAGAACTTCATTTTCATAAATAAAAACGCCATTTTCAAAGCGCCTATAAAGTCCGGAAAAACAAATTGACGCACTTCCGACAACACCGGTAATATCATCGCTTATAAGTAGTGATGATTTTAAATCACCACGGTTATATAAGTAGATATTTACTCCGGAATCAAGCAGTTCGGAGTAATAAGAAGTTGTGATAGCTCCGGAATATAATCCGGACGAATCCTTAGGTAGCAAAATAACAACTTCTACGCCACGCTTTGCCGCATATTTTACGGCTGTCAATATTTCTTCTGTCGGAACAAATTTATCACAGGAAATAAATACGTAATTCCTTGCCCTGTAAATTATATCCAAATAAATATTTTCATACAATTGAGAATCTAAAAACGGATTTGCTTCAAATGGAATACAATATCCTTGAGGTAGCCCTTTGGGTTCGGCATTCATATATGGCACAAAATCCTCAAGCTTGTTGTCATATAATGACCACATCTTAAGAAATGCCATTGTGTAACTTTCAACAGCTTTTCCGCATATCTTTAATACAGAATCTTTTCTGTAACCTGATTTTCTTGTTCCTGTAACCCACGCATCGGCTATTGCGACATTTCCGGTGTATGCTGTATTTCCGTCAATTATTGCTAAGCTATGGTGATCTCTCATTCTTACAGACATATTAATATACGGTTTTACAGGATTGAATACGCGACATTTGATTCCTTTTTCTTTTAATTTATCTGCAAAATTATAAGGAAGATTTTTGAACTTATTGTAACCGTCATATATAAATCTTACCTCAACTCCATGCGAAACCTTGTATGAAAGTATTGAAATAATATCATCTAATACTTCGCCTTTTTCAACGTGGAAATAATCAAGGAATATATAGCGTTCCGCTTTAATCAAAGTATGCCTGAAATCCTGGTACCATTCATCTCCGTAAGAAAAAAGCAATGACTCCTCACATGAATATATAGGATAATGAGAAGAATCATAGATATACTTGGAGAATGTACCAAGCCACTCATCGCATGCGGCCGCATTAAAATAATCGACTGCATCTTGCCTTAGTATAGAACTCTGTCTTTTTGCGATTTTCTTGAACTTATTTTTCAGTTTTTCTTTTTCCCTGCTTAAGTTAGATATTGCATATACAACCAAAGCAACACCGGGAAAAGTAAAGAGGAAAATTATCCAGGAAAGCTTTATCTGCGAGGACTCTCTATCATTTAACACTAATAACGTAAATATAAAAGCAATTGCTCTCAGCGCGGCATATAATATGACTACATACTGTCTTGCTGCAAGAATCAGTGCCGCTATGACTGCAAATTGGAGTACAATAAGAAACACAGAGAGAATAAATCTTATATTGATTCTCTTTGAGTAACTCATTTTAGATTTATTAGTTTTTGCCTTCGCAGTTTCAGACATTAATAAGCCTTAATCTCCTTCCAAAAGTTATTATACATCTTTTCTGCATCAGAGCCGAGATACCTGTAAACCTCACACTTTGATAAAGCCTCTTCATCAGGGAATAAGGCTTGATTTTCAAGATCTTCGGGATATAGCTCCTCAACCATATCGACTGTACCCTGAATAGGTGTAGAGTAATGTATGTACTCATACATCATAAGAGATATCTCAGGACGGCAATTAAAGTCAATCCATTTTTCAGCCAAATCTCTATGCTGACTTGTGGCAGGAATAGCCCAGCAATCAAACCATACATTAGAGCCTTCTTCCGGAAGTACATAATGTATGTCTTCATCCTCATCCTGGCAATATAACACTTCTCCGGAATAAATTACACCAATATTGGCAGATTCATTTAGCAGAAAGTCTCTGATAGAATCCGTTGCATATTTATATACAAGGCGTTTTTCTTCGATTAATTTGTCAGTTGCCTCACGAAGCTGCTGCTCGTCAATAGTATTAAGTGAATATCCGAGCATCTTTAGGGAAACGGCAAATATATCTCTGAGGCTGTCAATCATCATGATATCATCATAGTATTTTTCGTCCCAAAGATCTTCCCATGATGTAAGCTCTCCGTCAGGTATTTCACGGCTGTTATAACCTATGCCGACTGTTCCCCATGCATAAGGCACCGAATACTTAAACCAGGGATCATAGCTGAGGGAAAACTCGCGGCAGCTGTCAGTAACATTTGAAATATTCGGTATATTTTCTTGCCTGAGCGCGAGCAGGTATCCGTTTTTCCAAAGCTTTTCAATCATGTATTCGGATGTACATACAATATCGTAAGGCACTGCGCCATTGCTGATTACGGGATACATTTCCTCGGGTGTGTCATATACGTCATATATAACCTCAACGCCGTATTCCTCCTCAAAGAGGTCAATAACTTCCGGATTAATATAATCGCCGTAATTGTAAACATAAAGCTGGTTATCGCTGACCTCACGATTACCCGGATCATCTTCTTCCGAAGGCGATGCACATGCACAAATCAGCATTGCGGCCGCAAGCAGTAATGCTATTAATTTTCTCATAGTACACCTCCGGAGTGCCTTGCTCTGTTCTTACCGGGGCGGTAATTGGCAAGAAGCAATAATATCAATACTAAAACAAAAACTATAGTAGACAGTGCGTAAATAGTAGGTCTTATTCCAACCTTAACCTGTCCGTATATCATAGTTGAGAGCGTGTTAACACCGGCACCTCTGGTGAAGTGAGTTACAATAAAATCATCAACAGATAAAGTAAATGCAAGTAAAAATCCTGATGTGATTCCGGGCATCAGCTCAGGCAGACTTATTTTAAAGAATGCATAAGCCGGTGAAGCTCCGAGATCAAGTGCCGCTTCATATTGAGTCATTCCAAGCTGCTTCACCTTAGGTATAACACTTAGAATTACATATGGGATACAAAATGTTATATGGGCCAATATAACAGTTCCCATACTAAGTGAAATGCCAAATACAACGAATGCAAGCATCAAGGATATACCTGTAACAATATCAGCATTAAGAAGTGTAATATTGTTCAGTCCGAGTAGTATTGAACGCTTTTTTGAGGACATTTTCTGAATGCCGAGACAAGCTGCTGTGCCGATTACAGTGGATGTGGCTGCAGAAACCAAAGCTATAATAAGCGTATTAAGCAGCGCACTCATAATGTCTTCATCCTGGAACATCTCTGCATACCAATGAAGAGAAAATCCGGACCAATGTCCCATTGACCTTCCTGAATTAAACGAAAGTACCATGAGCGTTAAAATCGGGGCATATAAGAAAATGAGAATTAAAACTAAATACAAAACGCGTAAAGGTTGCTTTTTCATAATGCAGTGCCCTCCCCGCTTTTATCAAATTTTGCGATAAATGCCATACTGATAACGATGAATATCATCATTACAACAGATAATCCGGCACCGAGATTCCAGTTATCTCCGACCGTAAATTCTTGTTCGATTACATTACCGATCAGCAGAATCTTTCCGCCGCCGAGCATGTTGGATATAACGAATGTTGTAAGCGAAGGAACGAATACCATGGTAATGCCGCTTACGATACCCGGTATGCTAAGCGGAAGCATTACTTTACCTATTACCTGCATCCTATTTGCGCCGAGGTCTTTTGCTGCTTCAATTGTTGAATCATCAATCTTAACCATTACGTTATATAACGGTAAAACCATAAATGGCAGAAAGTCATAGACCATGCCCATGATAATTGCACCCGGTGTATTAATCAGTCTTAATTTGGCAAAACCGAGAGCGCTGATAATAGAGTTAATTACGCCACCTTTCTCAAGGAGAACCTGCCAAGCCATAGTACGAAGCAAAAAGTTCATCCACATAGGCAGTATAAATATAAATACAATTATTCCCTTTGCATTCTTCTGGTCTCTTAAAATAAGAGCAAGCGGATAGGCAATTACAAAACATATTACCGTACTCACACCTGAATAAAGAAGTGACTTCAGAAGTGATTTGAAATTGCCTGCCTGAAATATTGCAATGATGTTCTCAAATGTAAACTCGCCGTCTCCGGTTGTAAGTCCGTAAAACAGCATCATAGCAAGAGGAACAAGCGTTCCGCAGATTATCCAGATGATAAAGGGTATCGAAAGTACCTTTTTATTCATCGAGTTTTATGGCCTCCTCGTCCTCTGAAGCAGGTTTATTCATAATCTGAATATTAAAAGGTTCAACATCAATGCTTACAGGTGTTCCTACGGGATAGCACTTTGTGCTCTGAACCAGCCACTCAAAACCGCATGCCTGAACTTCCATCTCATAGTGAACGCCCTTGAATATAAGGTGTGATACTACACCTTCTATGAGACCTTTACCGGGATCACCGAGAATAACATCCTCCGGACGTATTACGACGTCTACGGGTTTGTTCTTTCCGAATCCGGTATCTACGCAGGGGAATTTAACGCCGAAGATTTCAACAAGTTTATCTTCAAGCATAGTTCCGCCGATGATATTACTATCGCCGATGAAATCTGCAACG